>NZ_JAAGPL010000129.1:0-25425 GCF_017104785.1 Burkholderia sp. Ac-20353
GCCCGGCACAGCCGTTGCGTTCGACGCCCCCGTCTCGTTCGTGAACGCGATCTGCGGCGCGTTCAGCGTCACATGCCCGCCGTCGCTCGTGAACGTGCCCGCGCTCAGATCGACGCTATTGCCGAACGTCGCGTTCACGTCGCCGATGAAGCCGATTGCGCCATAGCTGCGCAATGTCACCTGTTGCGCCTTCGCGAACTGAGCAAGGCCCGCCGGATCGATCACGAAGCCCGGCAGGTTTGTCGCAGCCGCGCCATTCGCATTCGTGAACGTGATCGCCGAGCCGTCCGCCGTGATCGCCTTCGCCGACAGCACCGCAGTCGGATCGACCTTCAGGTTTCCGGACGAATCGAGCGTGAGCGCCTGACCGCCCGCGAGCGTCGCACCCGCACCGACCGTCATCAGGCCCGTACCCGTGCCGCCCGTGCGCGTGAGCGGCGCCATCGCGCCATCCGACACGCGTAGCAGCCCGCCATCGCCGGCAATCGTGATCGGCTGATCCTTCGCGGCCGGATAATCGCCCGCTGCCGCGATCGACGCACCCGCATCCACACGCAGCCCATTCACCGCGTTCGAATCCGTGCCGCTCGCGTCGGTCTTCGTGACCAGCAAGATTTCCGGCCCCTTCAGCGACGTGTTGCCGTCGTTCGATACCACCACGCTGTTCGCAATCGGCGTAATCGTCACGCCGTTCGTCGTCGCCGTGCGCGTGCCACCAATCAGCAGGCTACCGGCGTTCAGCGAATCCAGCGCGTCGCCGCTGATCTGCAGATAGCCCGCCAGCGCTGGTGCGCCATTGCCCGTGATCTGGATATCCTGCGATGCGATATCGACCTCCGCCGGGGCACCACCTGCGGCAGCGGCCGTATTCAACGTCGCGCCAAGCGCAAGCGCCTTCGTCGCCGCCAGCACCAGTTGACCACCATCCATCGGCAGCGGTGGCGTCACGTTCCCCTTGCCTGCTGCAAGCGACGTGAAGAAGCGGTTGGCGTCCTTCAACATGTACTGCGAATACTGCTGCCACACCGGCCCTGACTGCACGTTGAACAGCGTCGGCGCCGCACTGCGGCCACCGGTCAGCGCGTCGGCAAAGTACCCGGCCGTCACGGCCGTGCCATCCGGCAGCACCTGGCTCGCACCCGGTGCGACATTGCCCGTCGCGCTCGACACCGTCACCCGATAGGCCCCCGGCAGCGTTGCATACTTGCCCGGCAGCAGCGTGTAGTAGCCGGCCGCCAGCCCCGGCACGCCGGACAGGTACACGGCCTGCCCCACAGCGCTCGTCAGCGACGCCTGGCCCACGCCCGTGCTGACCGTTTGCGAGCCCACCGTGCCGTTCGCGTTCGTCGCCGGCTGGAGCGTCTGCGCGAACACCGGATCGTACGCGGCGACCGGCGACTGCGCACCTGGCACAATCGCGTAGACATTCCCCGCGCCAGCATTCACCGGCACCGCCGTCCCCGTCGCGTTGTTCGCATAGCTGACGGTGTACTGTGAGAGCATGTCCCGGGTGCCGCCCGTGCCCGGCACCCATTCGGCCGCCTGCAGGTTGCCACCGCCCGACAGGTCGATCGTCGCGCCTTTGGCTAGCGCCACGCTGCTGCCATTCACGCCGATGTATTTCAACGGCGGCGCAGTCACGTCGGGCTGCGCGGCGCCCACCACAGGATTGAACTGCCACTCCACGCCATCGACCGTCGTGCCGTACGGGATGACCGTGTTGCCGTTCGACACCGACGTCACACTGCCGTTGGCGAACGTCACCGAATCCGTCGCGACCAGCCGCAGACCGTTGAACTGCGTCTTCGTGGCGGAACTGGACGGATCGCCGACACCGAACACGAGCGTGCCCGACGGCGCGCGCACCGTGCCGCCCTGCACGATGTTCGTCGCATCCACCAGCAGCGTGCCGCCCGCCGACAGCGGCACACCCGACGCCCCGTTCGATTCGAACGTGATCGTTGTCGGTGCCGGCCCCGCTGCGTCGAGAATGAACGTGTTGCCGGTCGACGGGTACAGGTCCGCCGCCTTGAACGTCAGGTTGCCCGGCGTGTACAGCTCGCCCGGCTGAAGGGCACTCTTGACCGAATTCGTCGAGCTCAGGCGAACGTCGCCACGGCTCGTGAAGTTCGCCTGCCCGAAGTTGTTCAGCTGGAACTGGTTCGCGAAGTCGATGAACGACGCGTTCACGTTCAGCGTCGCGTCGGACACAGCGGCGACCGTACCCAGCGGTATCGGGTTGATCAGCGTCGGGCCGACAACCGACACATACGGGGCATCAAGGGTCACGGTCGAGCCGATCGTCGTGGGCGCCGTCAGCTCGTTGTTCAGCAGCGAGCCAACCGTGGGAATCGAATCATTGCCGGCGGCGTCCTTCGCGCCGTGCGTCAACCGGCCCAGTTGGTCGCTGTTGAGCGCCACGATCTGATTGGTGTAGATCTGGATGGCCTTCGGTACCGTCATGTTGACGTCACCGGCAAAGGCGACCGGCACGGATGTCGTCGATGCGTTGGCGCCCAACACGAGCGTCGAGATGCCCGAGCCGGTCAGCCGATCCACCGCGAACTGCAGCACACCGGTTGCCGTGCTGACGATCGCGCTGCCGCTGCCGCTCAGTGCGCCGGTCGCGGCCACGATGTCCTGCCCGGGCGCCAACCCTGCCGGAACGAGCTTGCCACTCTGCTGGATCACCAGCGCAGTCGCACCCGGCAGCGCGACGGTGGCGCCGCCCACCTCGAACGCATTGGGCACAGCGTTCGCCACCGGCACGATCGACAGCGTGCCGCCCTGCGCTAGTGCCGAACCCGGCTGCGCCTTCAGCGTGCCGTCGAACAGCAATCCACTCGATGCAGCCAGCGTAATGGAGCCCGCGTCGCTCCACACCGGTTGCGACGCATATCGGCCACCGGTCTGCAACTGGTCGAAGTTCGCCGCTGCCCCCGACACGTTGATCAGCGAGCCCGTCTGCGCGACCACATATCCCGAATCGTCCGAGATCGCCACCGCGCCGCCCGGCAGCACCTTGCCCGTGTTCGGCGTGATCGTCGTCAGCCCGTTCTTGACCGGCACGGCGAGCGGATTGGCGAGCGCCACACCCGACACGTCCAGCACCGCGTCCGGCCCTAGCCACACCGACTTGCCCGCGCCTGTGAACGCGCCAGTCGCGGAGTACTGGCCCGCCTGCTCGTACGGCCCCGCCAGCGACGAGTCCGCGCTCAGCGTGATCGCGCCGCCCGGCGCGACGATCGAGCCGAGCACCGTCACCTGTGCGGGCGAACCCAGCCCGATGCTTGCGCCCGCATCGGCGACGATCGACGCGCCCTGCCCAATGCTCACGCCACCGGTCACGCCGGGATAATTGGGAACCGGTGGAACCGGGCCTTGCGAGCCATCGCCTCGCCAGGCGAGATAGCCGCCGCCGGTCATGACAAAACTCGTCGGCTGACGATGATAGGTGTCGAGCGCCCCCACTGTGGTCAGTCCGCCCGACAACAAGCCGGCGCCGCTCGCCGCCTGCTGCAGCGCCGGCCCGTTGGCGATCAGGTTCTGCTGGGTCACGGCGACCACCGCACCCGGCGCCACGCTCGCATCGAACAGCGCATTCAGCACGTATTTGCCGAAGCCCTGTTGCGCGAAGAAGTCGACCGGCAGCGCCATCGCCCACGCTGGCGCGGATGCCGGATCGCCGCCGATCTGGAAGCCCGGCGCCTGCAGCGTCAACGTGCCGCCGCCCGCAAAGCCCAGGCTGCGGATCGTCCCGTCCAGCTTCAGGCGCGGGTCCGTAGGCAGTGCTGCCGGAAAGCCCCCTCCATTCGTGTTCGGGTAGGTACTCAGCGACACGCTGCCACCCTTGCCCATCGGAACCCCGTTGCTCATCAGCAACTGGCCGTTCGCTAGCAGCTCGCCGCCGCTCGATACGTCGATCACGCTGCCCGGCTGCAGATCGACGCTGCCGCTCGCCGACAGCGTGACGCTGCCGCCGTTGAGGTACGCACTATTGCCCGGCGTCGTCCCCGCCGCCGTCTGCACGTCGTTGTTCACCCACTGGCCCGCGGTGCTGAGCAACGCGTCCGGGTCCACAGTAATGTTCGCGCCGGCCGAGATCGAAATCGTGCCCGAGGGCACGACCAGCGACCCCGCCACGAGCGCGCTGCCCGTCGCGCTGACATTGACGCTGCCGCCAGGCTGAAGCTTCAGCTGCGTACCGTCGGCCACCACAAACCCTTTGCCGCCCGTCTTGTCTTCGGTGACCTTCAGCTTCGCGAACCCGCCCGCGTTCAGCGTGCTCACCGGTACCACCGTCGTCGCCAGCACGTTGTTCGGATCGGTGCTCGACAGCGCGCCGAGCGCGACCGGATCGAGCGGTGTGTCGATCGAGAAGGCAGGCGACACGCTACCGAGTTGCGGCGCCGTGTCCTGCAGAATCACCAGCCCCGATTGGCCGCTGGTGGACGTAGTGTCGCCCTGCGTCAGCGGCGCATAGATGCCCAGGTTGAACATCCCCCCGGTGGGCTGGCTGTTGCCCTGCACCTGCTTCGATCCGCCGAACGCCTGTGCGCTGATGTCGCCGTCGAGCACCATGGCCTGCGTCGCAAACAGATCGAGCGTCCCCGCATTACCGCCGACGATGTAGTCGCCCTCGTAGACGCTTCCCGTCTGCAGCGGGTTGTACCAGGTCTTCGTCACGCCCCAGCGCGGATGCGATTCGATGAACTCGCCGGCGATCCCCACATAGGTATCGTACGGACTCGCCTGCCCGATCGGCACGATTGCCCCGTTCGCATCCACGAGCCGCGTCGTGTTCACCATCCCGCCGTCGTAGTGCACGTAGCCGCCGTTCAGGTTCATCGACGATCCCATCGCCGTCATCACCTCGTTGCCCGACAGGATGATCGTGCCGCCGTTCGTCAGCAGCTGATCGACAGTACGCGGGATCAGGTTCACATATCCCGACAGGTTCAGGATCGGACTGCCGACCCACGGCACGCCATCGCTGCGCGTACCCGACAGCGTGCTGTCGACCACCACGCCCTTCAGCCCGAACAGGAAACTGTTGCGCAGCAGCGGCGAATCGGCCAGCTCGTTCTGGCCAACACGCGGAATCGTGACCAGGATGCTCGAGATCGGCAACTCGACGTTCGCCAGACCCGAGACGTCGATCGTCGCACTGGTGTCCAGGTAGATCCGGCCAGGCACCGCCGTATCGCCCGGCGGCGTCCTGTTCGACACGGCCGACTGCGTCAGCGCCGCTACGGATACCGTCGAGCCCGGTGCTTCGATCAGCGACCCGCCCTGGAACCAGACCGACCCCGCCGTCATCGTGATGCTGCCGGGCGTGAAGACCGTGCCCGGCGACGACGTCGCCGTCTGGCCATTGTTATCCGGCAACGCCGTCGTCACCGAATTCGGACCGAAGCTCAACAGGCCAGCGCGGTTCGTCTGGTCGCCCACCGAAACTGGATTCCCGCCGATGTAGGACTGTCCCAGCGGGTTGTTCGCGATGTATTCGTCGACGGTCGAGATCGTGATGTTGCCCGGCGTATTGACGCTCGTCGTCACCCCCACGACACCGTTCTGCGCGACGTTGCTGCCCAGCAGGTTGATATTGCCGCGGGCCGCCTGAATGATCCCGGTGTTGGTCAACGTGCCTGCCGGCGTAATATCCGCCTGGCTTGCTCCACTGCCCGTCATCAACTGACCGCTCAGCACCGGCACCAGCACCTGCGGATTACCTGGATTCGGCCGCAGGCTCACGCCGACGCCGGCGGCCAGCACGACCTGGCCTGCGGTCGCGGTAATGCTGCCGCCATTCGTCACGTTAGGCGCCGCCACCAGCACAAACCCGCCGTCGCTGGCCGTGCCATTGGTATGCGTCGTGATCGACGCCCCCGGTTCGATCGTGATATCGCCCGGCGCCTGATACTGGCTGGCCGAGTTCACCGTAACCTGACCGCCCAGGCCGAGCACTTCATTTGGACTGCCGACCGAGGAACCCACCCGGGTCGCCCCCGCTTCGAGCCCTGCGAGTCCACCCTGCGTGTTCAGGTACAGTTGATTACTCGCAGCAATGTCCGCAGGACTCTGTATCAGCTTCCCGACGACGGTGCTTGGGCTGCCATTTTGGAAATCTGTCTTGTTGAGGAAATCCAGCGACGACGCCACCAGCGAATGCACATTCACCTGCGACCCCGCCCCGAACAGCACACCGTTGCGGTTGATCACATACACCGCCCCTTGCGCGGTGATATTCCCCAGAATCTGGCTCGGCCTCCGACTAGGATCATTGATCCGGTTCAGCACTGCCCAGTTGTTGGCCCCGTTCGTCTGCGTCCCCGCCGACTGATCGAAATTCAGCGTCGTCTGCCGCCCGACGTTCATCGTCTCCCACGTCAGCACCGCGTTCTGCCCGGTCTGCTTCACGTCCACGTTCACGTGGCCGCTCGCATCGACACTTTGCGTCGGCGCATTCGCGTTGAACCACAGCACCGGATTGTTCGAATCGCTCGTCGCGCCCGCCGCGACCTGCAACCCACCCGGCACGAGCCCGTTCGGCACCGTCGACGGCAACGCCGCCGCCGCGGCAGCCGCACTCTGCTGCGCGGCGATCTGCGCGGCAACCGCCTGCGCCGCATACCCAAGATTGCGGATCGAAGGCTGGCTCGCCTGCAGCGCCTGCTGCGGCGACACCCCGAGATTCGGCACGCCAGGCAAGCCCCCAACGCCCCCCGCGCCGCCGCCCGACGCGCGCATCGTCGCCTGCCCGAGATTCATGATCCCCGCAGCCTGCGCATGCGCCACCACACCCACAGCGAACAGCAACGCGACGGCCCGACACAACGGCCGGACCGGGAAGTGATGTCGCGACGCGCACTTGAGCACGTTGTCGGGTCGATCGCTGATGCAGACACGCATGAAGACGCTCCTTGATCCCGCGAGACGGGGCCATTGACGATGTGCGAACCGCCTGCCCGTCTCCCGTCCGGCACTGGCGATCGCAATGTACGGTGAGGCCTGCCTTCCGATGGCGTTACCAGGCGGCGCCTCGTGGCGCTGCATATCCGAAAGCGTTTCCGGAAAAGATCGAGCCGGCATGCTGCCTGACCCGTGTTTCCCCGGACGACACCAACGATAAAGCGGCACCTCAATTGACTAGATGAAGGCGTGTGGCGAATGCCGCACGATATTTTTGTGACGGCTTGCGGATGCCGATACGCGCAGCGCTCGCAGCAACGCCATTCGCATCCGGCCAGCATCGACACAACGGGAGAACCCCGGAATCGGGCTTTCGGTTCTTTTACTGTTCGCCGTATTCCGTTGCCGCGAACCCGCCCACGAAGAAGCGGGCGTCGGGCAGCATTCTTGCAGCCATCACACGACGACGCGCGAGCCCCGCACGCCGCCTGCAAGCCATCAGCCGAGCACCGTGATACCGCCCGGCAGCCGCGTCACGCGCGCGCCGTAGAGATCGCCGATCATGTCGATCGCATCGTCGAGCTTTGCGATGAAGAACTTCGCGTGCACGCTGCGCGCACCGAGCGCAGCATTGCGCACGATGACCTTTCCGGGCCGATAGCGGTTGATCTCGTCCACCACCCGGGAAAGCGCAACGTCATCGAACACGAGCACGCCTCGCCGCCATGCCGTCACCGTCGCAGTATTGGCGGGCACGATTGCGCGCACGTGTCGATCGTCGTAGGTCAACTGCTGCGCCACGTTGAGCGTCAGCGGCTGCTGCTGCCGCGGATGGGCAAACGTGAGCGAGCCCGACATGCAGGTCACGCACACCTCGTCGCCGGACCGCCGGATGTCGAATCGTGCAGCGCGGGCCGTCATCCGCCCGCGCCCCGCGACGACCGTGAATGCGCCGTTCGAGCCCGCGCCGCCGGGGGACCCTGTCGCAATCACCTCGGCCTCTCCGGCCAGCAGCTTGATCGCGCCCGTCTCACCAGACGCGGACAGCACGTCGATGCGGGTCTGCGTGTTCATCTGTACGGTCACCCGATCCGACAGCACGACCTTGCGCTGCTCGCCTGTGCCGGTGCGATAGTCGGCAACGAAGTCACCGAGTGCCGGCCACAGTTGCAGTGGCGGTCGAACGGCGAGCCAGGTCGCGCCCGCCGCAACGGCGAAACCGATGACTGCACGGCGCCGCGACACATGTGCGGCGCCCGCCCGCATTTCGGCGGCGCGGGCGGCAGCGGACTGCTCCGCCATCACTTCGGACGCAGCGACACCGAGCTTGCCCCAGATCTGCCCCATCGTCGGCACGAAGCGGGCCTCGTCCGGATGCTCTGCGCACCAGCGCCGAAACGCTTCCGCGTCTTCGGTCGTCGCGTCGCCCGAGCGCAGGCGGACCAGCCATTCCCGGACACTGGCCTCGCCCTGCGTATCGGAGCCTTTCCCTTTCCTCATCGTAGACATGTTCAGAATTTACGTCGGCCGCCAACTTCAACTTCGCGTTCGTGCATCATATCCAACATGCGCCGGTTCACCGCCTTCAACGCAAGGCTCAGTTCCTTCTCGACCAGGCGCAGCGAGATTCCCAACTCCACGGCGATCTCCCGGTTCAGCCTGCCTTCCACCCTCGCCGCCAGCAGCACCTGCCGTTGCCGCGACGGCAGCGCGTGCAGCACTTCCTTGAGCACGTCGATTTCCATGCGGGCGGCGACGATCCGCTCGGGGTCGGCCAGCTCGTCCGGCACGTCGAACATCTCGTCGATATCGCGCTCGTGAAGATGGCGCCGCTCGGTCCTGTGCTGCTCGATCGCGACGTTGGTCGCCATTCGCATCAGATAGGCGTCGCCATTCGCCACCGGGCCGAGTTCACCCGCCGAGTCGAGCCGGATCCACGTCTCGTTCAGCGCATCCTGTGCGCTGTCGCTCGAGCCGACGACGCGTTCGAGCTTTCTTCTGAAATCCCGGTAGCGAGACAGCAGCAGCGCCTTGAGCTGCGCGCGGGTCGTGTCGGACATGGTCGTCAGGGGCGCGCGTCCGCGGTCGATGAGCACACGGAAACCACGCCGTCGGTCTGCAGGCGCAACAAGACAGTCGTCGGCTGCCGCAGCGCGGCCGGCGGCCCCGAGTCGAGCTCGAGCGCGCGGACCGCATGCTCGATCGCCGCATCCCGCCGGCCGTCCCCCGTGGTGCCAAGCAACCGGGCGGCCACGATTGCGCCGGTCGGCCCGATGTTCAATTGCATCAACAGCCGGTAGGCGCCCGGGCGAGTGGCCGGCGACTGGCACAGCGCGTCGGTCAACCGGCTCTGCAGCATGCCTGCGTAGGCGACTGCGTCAGCTCCGCCGGCCTCGAGGCCCGCGACATCGGATGCGAACACCAGCGGCGACGCCGGTACGTCCCGCACGGACGCCGCCGGTGAAACTTCGATGATGGCCTCGTCCGGCCCCGGAAAGCGCGCCCGCAGCCCGGTGCCCGCCAGCAGCCGTTGCAACGCGTCACGCGGCCGGAACGCGCCCGACACCGCCGAGCTCGTACGGCCAGCCAGTACGCCGCTGTCCACGAGAACCGCCATGTCGGCCAGCTGGCCATACGCGTTGATCGCATCCTGCAACGGCTGCGCAGGAAGCTCGAAGCGTATCGTGCTGACGGCCTGCTCCCCGGCAGCCTGCGCGTGCGCGCACTGCATCATCAGGAAACCCCATATCGCGAGAGAGCCGGCGAGCATCCGGATACCGATCGGCACCCGGGAGCGCGTCATACGTGACGAAACCGGAGAATGGAAATCGCGCGTCACCGTTTACCCGACGCTGCCAGCAAGGAACCAAACGTCGGATCGTAGGCGCCGAATGTGACGATCCCGGGTCACTGATCCGAGTCTGGCCGGCGCGGACCGGGAAGTCGGGCCGCGCCGCCACGCTTGAACGCGCAAGCCGCCGTTCAAGCGGCGAGACCCGCCGCCTAGCCCCCGCTCAAACGGCTCTGCTCCTCCCGCGTGAGAAAGCGCCGCTGCGTGTCGCCGGGGCCACCGAGGCCGAGCACCGCAACCGACGCGTTCGGCCGATAGCCCAGCGTTTCGCTGCCGCGCCGCTTCTTCTGATCCGCGGCACCGCCATCGCCAAAGCCCTCGACCTGCACCGAGATTGTCCAGCGCCGCTGGTTGCGCGCCGCGCTGTTCTTCGCGAGATCCTGCGCCATCTGGCCGGCCGCCGACGCGGCCGAACTCGCCGCAGTCAGCGCCCCCGTGTTCACCGCCTGCACCACCGGAATGCCGGTCGCCTTGCCCTGCACCTGGATGTTGTCCGCGTTCGCGACATGCAGCGCCGCGACGTTCAGGTTCCCCGACACGCGGATCCCCGCATCGCCTGCGTCCACCGTGCCGCGCGGCGCGATCAGGTTCGCATCGCTCACCGGCGCGCCCGGAATGGTCTGCAACGTCGCGATGCCCGCGCCCGTCACTTCGCCGCGCGCGTCGACCGTGCAGTAATGGTTCGGGTCGCACACGTAGTTCGGCGCGGGCGTGTCGGCCACCGATTTCGAGCCCTTGCCGGCGTTGATGTCGCCGTTCGAACTCCAGATCGTCATGTTGCCGCCCTGCTCGGTGAAGATCCGGCTTTGCGCGAGCAGCACGCTCTGGTCGGTAAAGATGTCGACGTCACCCTGTTCGAGCGTCAGGATACCCATCGTGCCGGGGCCAGCCACGACCTTGCCGTACGATCCGACGATCGCGGGCGGTGCCGACGTACTGCCCACCAGCGCCCGCCCACCGGGCCCGAGGATCGTGATATTGCCGCCTTGCTGCGTCTGAATCGTCGTACTGCGGATATCCAGGTTGCCGGTGGTCACGAGCTTGTTCGCGCCGTTCGTGCCGCCGCCGAGGTTATTCGCCGTGTAGCCGAGCGCGCTCGGGAACAGCGTGTTGATCGCCTGGTAGCCGCGCGCGTACTGCTGGTAGTACGGGCTTGCCGAATCGTTGTAGTCGAGCCCGACGCGGCTCAGCACGCTGAACAGCACCTGCTCGGCAAAGAGCTGCTGCACATAAGTGGGCAGGGCCTGGAATTGCTTCCATGCGTCGGCAGCCGTGAGCGTGCCCACGTTCTGCTGCGCGGCCTGCTTGTCCTTTGCCAACCCGGTGTCGACGACTTTGCCGGCATCGTACTGCTCCATGAACGCGATCAGCGCCGGCGTCGCGCTCGGCACACCGGGCACCGTGCTCGCCGGATCGATGTACGCCGAGATGAACGCGGCATTGTCGACGCCCGGCCCGACGCCGAACAGCACGTTGATGTTCGCGCTTTCGTGCGGCAAGGCCGGGTTGTCGGCGTTGCCGATCGCGTCGATGCCGGTGGACGTCGCGCGATACCCCGAGGTCAATGCGGCATAGAGCTGCGCCTGGTTCGTAAGCGGCCCGATGTCGCGACCGGCCTCGATGTCGAACGTGCCCGGGCCGGCCAGCAGCAGCCGCGGCGCGGCGCCGTTGCCGTTGGGCGCCACCGGCGTGTCGTAGATATCGCGGCCGGCAACGACACGGGTGATGTCGGCCTCGCGCAGGTTCTGCGCTTCGAAGGCCAGGTTCACGATGTCCTGGCCGGCCTGGATCAGCGCCGGCTTGGGCACCACGACGTCGACGATATTCTTGTAGAAGCCCCCGCCGCCATCGCTGGTCGCATTGAGGACGCCGTCGGTCACGCTGCCGTTCAAGCTGTAGATGCGCACCGGGCTCGTATCGTCCGCGTGCAGCACGCTCGCGCCGTGCGCGTTCGCGACCGCGAACGGCTGGGTGGGCGAGCGCATCGTCGCCGGATCCGAATCCGACATGCCGAAGGTGGCGGACGAATCCGGCGCAGCGCTCGACAGGTTCACCGACTGATCCGCGATCAGGTTCAACTGGCCAACGGCCGACGGGAACAGCATGCCGCCCGACGCGACCGTGATGCCGCCCGTGAACGCCGTCAGGTTCAGGCTCGCGGGCAGGTCGGTGCTGCCGCCCACGAGGTATCCGCCCAGCGTGCCGAACTGCACGTCGCCGGTGGTCGACAGCACGTTGACCGCCGACGTCGCCGAATACGGTTGAGCGTCGAGATACTCGAAGTAGCGCGACGCACTTCCGCCCGTATAGGACGGATTCACCACCGCCCCGATATCGACGCCCTGGCGCGCGCTCACGTTGAATATCCCGTCCTGCACGGCCAGAACCGTGGACGTGGCAAGCGGCTGCTGCCCGAGGTACGGGGGCGGCACGCTGAAATCGGCGGCGATCTGTCCGCCCGCGGTCAGCGTGCCGGTGCCCTTGGCGACGAAATAATCGCCGCTCAGAATGTCGCCGCCCGCGTGCACGGTCAGGTTGCCGCCGCCAACCGTCACGACCTTGCCGGTGTTGTCCAGATACCAGGTGGTCGGCAGCGACACGCCGAGATCGGCGATGTTGCCGCCCGCGGTGACCGACACGTTGCCGCCGACGCTCATCACCCCCTGGTCGAACTCGCCGAAATCGATCGACGTGCGCGCGAGCGACACATAGGACGACGTGTTGCCGGCGCTCACCGTGCGAAACGGCGTGATCTGCATCCACTGCCACCAGTACTGGCTCGTGTTGCTGCCGGTGAGGCCGGTAACGGCGCCGGTCGTGTCGGTCGTGTACTGGATGCCGGAGATGTCGCCCTGCGCGCGCAGCCGGATGTCGCCGGCCGCTTCCGGGTTGACGACGGGCGAGACCAGGATGTCGGGCAGGTTCGAGTTGCCACCGGCGTTGACGATCAAGGTTGTCGTCCCCATCGCGGGCGCGTTCGGATCGGGCGCGCCCGCCGTATAGATCACGCCCGGCACGACCGGATCGACCTGATCAGTCTTCGCGGTCGGGCCGAACAGTGCGATGTTGTTGCCCGCGGCCACGTCGATCGAGCCGGTGCCGGTGCGGATCATCGTCGGCGCGAGCAGCAGCATGCCGTTGCCGTCGAGAAACGCCGTATGCCCATCCAGCGTGACGCTCCCGGCGTTCGGGTTGCCGTTGAACACCGCGCGTGCCTGCAGCGCGAGCGGGTTCACACTGGTCAGATCGGCACCCGACACGACGCGGAACGAACTGCTGTCGCCGCCCGCCAGCGACGCGGACTGAAGCGGCAGCGGGTTCCCGGCGGTCGCGACCGGCGCCGGCGTGTTGTCGGTCTGCACGGGCAGCGGGATCGTCGTCGCGGCGATTACCGCGACCGGCTGGACGGCCGGCGGCGTCACCGCCGGCACATAGGCCTCTTTCAGGGTCTTCGCATAGAACTGGCTCGTCGCGACGAGGTACTTGTTGTAGTCGTTCAGGTAGATCAGGTACGACGCCGGATTGGTGGCCTGCTCGGCCGCGGACGGCGCAACCGGCGCAACCGGTGCGCCGGCTTGCGGCCGCCCGCCGAAGTGGAACTGGAAGATGATCTGGATGTTGCTGTTGTTCGGCTGCCAACCGAGCGGCGCGGTAATGTCGGACGTCGCCGTCTTTCCCAGATAGTCGGCATACGCGGTATAGAGCGTGTAGTACTCCGCGATTTCCTCCGGCGTGCCGCCGACAGGCTGGCCCGGGCCGAACGCGATGTGATGCGCGTCGCCGCCGAGCGACGTCGGGCCGTAGTACGCAATGCTGTACCCGAATTCGGCATAGGTACCGCTCGGCGTCGTGTACGCCGCATGCGCGGCGCTCAGCGACGACAGCGGCGGCACCGCGATCGTCCCGCCGCCGAGCGGGTTGCCGATCTGGAAGAAGCCGTCCGTCAGGCTCGCGTTGACTTGCACGTCGTTCCCGGCGCGCAGCGTCACGATCGGCGCCTGGCCGTGGAAGCGAAACGCGGGGTCGGCCGCCGACGTGCCCGCGCCGAGGTTCCAGTTCGTCAGCACCTGGATGTTGCCGGCGTTGATCGCCGGGCTCGGGTTGTCCAGCTCGATGCCGGGCACCACGCGCGCGTTCGCGATTCCGGTGCCGGCAAACGGATCCTGCATCGCGTCGAGCCCGTCGCGAACGAAGCCCATCAACGTGCCCGGCACCGCTGCCGTCGCGTCGCCGTTCTGATAGCCGTAGAAGGTCTGATGATCGGTGTTCGCTGCCGCCGGCACGAAATAGTCGGCGCTCAGGTACGGCTTCAATTGGTCCGCGCTCAGGCTGCCCGCCGTGTAGTTCAGCACCGTATTGCCGTTGCCGTCGGTGAACGTGCCCGACCCCAGGTTGCCCGCCGAGTCGTACCACCCGGCCGGATCGATCACGCCGTCGAAGTGCTTCGCACCCGTCGTCGCGTCCGTCGTGCTCCACACCGCATACGCTTCGAGCGTCGTCGCGCGCGAGCCCTTGATCTGCGCGCCACTGCCGATCGACACGGGAACCTCGCCGTTGCTCAACAGCGGTGCGCGCAGACTGACCGTGCCGCCCGAAAGACCGCCCGCGGTACCGCCACTCACGTCGATGACCGCCTGCGGACCGATCGTGATGGCGCCCGTGGCCAGATATTTTCCATCGGAGCCAGGTGTCGTTCTGGCGGCCGAAATGCTTTCGTAGCCGTAGGTACCGTTGTAGGCCGTACCCGACACCGGATCGCTGAACGACGGATCAAACACCGCGCTCGTGCCGATTTCGACCCTGCCCCCACGCTGCCACGGATTGATCGTCTTGCCACCGTCCGTCGTCGCAATCGCGCTGAGCGTCCCCTCGACGTCGACACCGCTCTTGCCATAAAGCTGGATCGTACCGCCCGCCACGCCCGACGCATTGATCGTCCCGAGAATCGTCACATTGCCGTCAGTCGTGTCGACCTGCTTGCCGGTACCGCCGTCCGCGACCAGCGAGACCTGATGAGCCGTCAGCGTATTGCCCGGCGACAACGTCAGGTTGCCTGTCTTCGTGTGAACCGCGATCGCGCTGTTCACGCCACTCGAAGCCAGCGTCGTCGCCAGGCTGTCCAGATTGGCCGCGCCGCCCGTGTCGAGCGAGAACGAGCCGCCCGTGAAGCCTGCCGCCGCGCCGCCCTTGATCGCGCCGTTCAGGTTCACCACCTGCTGCGGTGCCGACAGCGTCAGGCTGCCCGCCGCGCCGCCACCGTTTGCGCCCGAGAAGTCCAGCGTCGCGCCCGATTGCACGTCGACCGTGCCCGCATCGGCCGTCAGCGTGATCGAGCCGGCCGGCGCGTATTGCGTCACATCGAAGAACTGCTTCGACACACCCGCCGAACTCACGGTCGCGCCGCTACCGATCGTCAGGTTCCCGCTCGTCGCCTCCAGGCTCACGTTGCCCGCCGGCGCGGCAAGCGTCGCGCCGTTGTCCGCGAGCGTGCCACCGATGAAGTTCCACGCGCCACCCACCGGCGTCTTCGTCAGCGCGGTGCCGGCCGCGCCATTCAGCGTTAGCGTGCCGGTTGTCTTTACCGTCGATGCCGAACTCGTGTCGGCCAGATACACGGGCGCTGCGAGCGTCACCGGCAGCGCACCGAAATCGAACGTGCCTGTCTTCTGGCCGACGATCCCGCCGGTCGCCGTCATCGACACGTTCGCGAAACCACTCAGCGTCTTCGTGCCCGTGCCGAAGTCGATCTCCTTCGCGTTCACGGTCAACGTGCCGTTGCCCGACGTCGCCGTTCCGACAGGTGCCCCCGTCTCGTTCGTGAACGCGATCTGCGGCGCGTTCAGCGTCACATGGCCGCCGTCGCTCGTGAACGTGCCCGCGCTCAGGTCCACGCTATTGCCGAACGTCGCGTTCACGTCACCGACGAAGCCGATCGCGCCGTAGCTGCGCAGCGTCACCTGTTGCGCATTCGCTAACTGCGCGAGCCCGGCCGGATCGATTACGAAGCCCGGCAGGTTTGCCGCAGCCGCGCCATTCGCGTTCGTGAACGTGATCGCCGAGCCGTCCGCCGTGATCGACTTCGCGGACAGCACCGCGTTCGGATCAGCCGTCAGGTCTCCGGAAGAATCCAGCGTGAGCGCCTGGCCGCCCGCGAGCGTCGCGCCCGAGCCAACCGTCAGCAGCCCTGTTCCCGTGCCGCCCGTACGCGTGAGCGCCGCCATCGCGCCATTCGACACGCGCAGCAGCGCACCATCGCCCGCAATTGCGATCGGCTGGTCCTTCGCTGCCGGGTAATCGCTCGTTGCCACGATCGATGCGCCCGCATCCACGCGCAGCCCGTTCGCCGCGTTCGGATCGGTGCCGCTCGCGTCGGTCTTCGTGACCAACAGGATCTCCGGCCCCTTCAGCGACGTGTTCCCATCGTTCGACACCACCACGCTGTTCGCAATCGGCGTGATCGTCACGCCGTTCGTGGTCGCCGCGCGCGTGCCGCCGATCAGCAGACTGCCCGCATTCAGCGAATCGAGTGCGTCCGCGCCGATCTGCAGATAGCCGGCCAGCGCAGGCGCGCCGTTGCCGGTGATCTGGATATCCTGTGACGCGATATCGACCTGTGCGGGCGCACCGCCGCTGCCCGCGGCCGTGCCGAGCGTCGCGCCGAGTGCCAGCGCCTTCGTCGCGGCCAGCGCGAGCTGGCCGCCGTCGATCGGCAACGGCGGTGTCACGTTGCCCTTGCCTGCGGCGAGCGCCGGGAAGAAGCGGTTCGCGCTCGTCAGCGTGTACTGCGCATACTGCTGCCATACTGCGCCCGACTG
Organism: Burkholderia sp. Ac-20353; assembly: GCF_017104785.1. NCBI lineage: Bacteria > Pseudomonadati > Pseudomonadota > Betaproteobacteria > Burkholderiales > Burkholderiaceae > Burkholderia > Burkholderia sp. Ac-20353. The sequence continues at coordinate 16,579 of NZ_JAAGPL010000129.1, forward strand.
GACGCTGAACAGTGTGGGCGTCGCGCTGCGGCCGCCCGTGAGTGCATCCGCGAAGTAGCCGGATGCGATCACTGTGCCATCCGGCAGCACCTTGCTCGCGCCTGGCGCGACGTTGCCCGGGGTACTCGACACCGTCACCCGGTACGCACCTGGCAGCGTCGCGTACTTGCCCGGCAGCAATGTGTAGTAGCCCGCAGCCAGCCCCGGCACGCCGGACAGATACACGGCCTGCCCGACCGCGCTAGTCAGCGAGGCCTGACCCACACCTGCGCTGAGCGTTTGCGAGCCGACCGTGCCGTTCGTGTTCATCGCTGGCTGCACGGTTTGCGCGAACACCGGGTCATACGCGGCGACCGGCGACTGCGCGCCCGGCACGATCGCATACACGGCGGTGCCGCCAGCATTGACCGGCACCGCGACGCCCGACGCGTTGGTCGCATAGCTGACGTTGAACTGGGAGAGCACGTCCCGCGTGCCGCCCGTGCCCGGCACCCATTCGGACGCCTGCAGGTCGCCGCCACCGGACAAATCGATCGTCGCACCCTTGTCGAGTGCGACGCGGCTGCCGTTCACACCGACGTACTTCGCCGGCGGCGCTGTCAGGTCCGCGCGGGGATTGGCCGCCGACGGGTTGAACTGCCACTCGACACCGTCCAGGGTGGTGCCGTAAGGCAGCGTCAGTCCGCCGTTCGAGACCGACGTCACGCTACCGTTGGCCAGCGTCACCGAATCGGTCACGACGAGCGGCAGGTTGTCGAACTGCGCTTGCGTCGCTACGTTCGTCGGATCGCCGACGCCGAACACCAGCGTGCCCGACGGCGCGCGCACCGTGCCGCCCTGCACGATGTTCGTCGCGTCCACCAGCAGCGTGCCGCCCGCCGACAGCGGCGTGCCCGACGCGCCGTTCGACGCGAACGTGACCGTCGTCGGCGCGGGCGTGCCGGTGACCGGATCGGTCGGGCCGACCGCGTCGACGATGAACGTACTGCCGGTGGACGGATACACGTCGGCCGCCTTGAACGTCAGGTTGCCGGGCGTATAGAGCTTGCCCGGCGCAAGCGACTCATTCGTCGCGAGCGGCGGGTTCGTCGAGCTGAGCCGGATGTCGCCGCGGCTCGTGAAGTTCGCATTGCCGAAGTTGTTGAGCTGGAACTGGTTCTCGAGATCGATGAACGCGGCGTTCACGTTCAGCGTCGCATCGGAGGCCGCGGCGACCGGCCTGAGCGGATCCGACGATCCCGTGATCGGCGGTCCGGCGAACGCGACATAAGGCGCATCGATCGTCACCGTGCTGCCGATCGCGTGCTGCGGCTGTGCGAGCAGCGTCGGCAGCACGGGCGTCGGGGCCGAGTTCGGGTCGGATTGCGACGGCACCGTCGACAGCAGCGTATTCAGTTGCGCACTGCTGATCGCGGCGATGCGTCCGGTATTCACGATCACCGATTTCGCAAGCGTCAGATCGACGTCGCCGGCAAAGGCGATCGGAACCGGGTTGCCGACCACGCTCGCGTCGCCGAGCACGAGACTGGCGATCCCCGAACCGTTCAGACGATCGGCCACGAACTGGATCACACCGCCTTGCGTGACGATCGGCAGCCCGGTCGTCGGATCGATCGCCGTCGAGAAATCCTGACCGGGCGTCAACCCGGCGGGCACGAGCATGCCACCTTGGCGCACGACCAGCGCGGTCGCGCCGATCCCGCTGTTGTTCTGATGCGGCAGGATCGTCAGCGTGCCGCCGTTCGCTTGCGCCGCGCCGGGATGCGCGTCGAGCGTGCCGTCGAAGAACAGGCCCTGCGACGCGACCATCGCGATCGAACCTGCATCGCTCCACACCGGCTGCGACGCGTACGTGCCGTTCGCCTGCAACTGGTCGAAGTTCGCGGACGCGCCCGACACGTCGATCTTCGAACCCGCCTGTGCGACCACGTAACCCGAATCGTCGGACAGCGCCACCGTGCCGCCCGGCAGCACCTTGCCCGTCACGGGCACGTAGGTCGTCTGCCCGTTCTTCACCGGCGCCGCGAGCGGGTTCGTCAGCGCGACCCCGGACACGTCGAGCACCGCGTCCGATCCCAGCCACACCGACTTACCGGCGCTCGTAAAGCCTGCCTGAAACTGTCCGCTCTGCGAGTACGGGCTATTGGAGTACGAATCGGCGCTCAGCGTAATCGCGCCGCCCGGTGCCACCAGCGATCCAAGCACGGTGACCTGCAACGGCGAACCGAGCCCGATGCTGCCGCCCGGATCGGTGATGACCGACGCGCCATGACCGACGATCACGCGGCCGGTCGCGTCCGGGTAGATCGGCACGGGTCCGGCCGACAGCCCTGTCATGTTGAGGTAGTTCGGCCCGGCCCACAGGTAGTTCCCGCCGGTGAGCGCGATACTCGTCGGCTGCCGGTGATACGCGTCGATCGCGCCGATCGACGTGAGGCCGCCCGCTGCGAGATTCGCGCCGCTCGCCGCCTGCTGCAGTGCCGGCACGTTCGGAATCAGGTTCTGCTGGGTGACGAACACCGTGGTGTCCGGCGCGACGCTCGCATCGAACATTGCCTTCAGCACGTAGCTGCCGAAGCCCTGCCTCGCGAAGAAATCGGCCGGCAACGCGAGCGCCCACGCGGGCGCCGACGCCGCGTCGCCGCCGATCTGGAATCCCGACGTCTGCAACGTCAGCGCACCGCCGCCGGCAAACCCGAAGCTGCGGATCGTGCCGTCCATCTTCAGGTTGACGTCCGACGGCGGCGCGAGGTACGACAGCGGGTTCGCGTCCGTGATCAGCGATACGTTGCCGCCCTTGCCGACCGGGATGCCGTTGCTCGACAGCAGCCGGCCATTCGACAGCATCTGCCCGCCGCTCGACACGTCGAGCACGCTGCCCGCCTGCAGGTCGACCCCACCGCCGGCCGACAGCGTGATGCTGCCGCCGTTCACGTAGTGGCTGCCGCCCGGCGTCGTGCCGGCCGCGGCCTGCGTATCGTTGTTCACCCACTGGCCGGCGACGCTGAGCAGCGAGTCTGCGCCCACCACGATGTCGCCGGCGGTCGACAGCGCAATCGTGCCCGACGGCACGACCAGATCCCCGAGCACCGTGATCGGGCGTTTACTGAGCACGCCTGTGGCGAGCGTGATGCTGCCGCCCGGTTGCAGCTTCAGTTGCGTCCCGTCCGTGACGACATACCCCTTGCCCCCCATCTTGTCCTCGATGACGTTGAGCTTCGAGAATCCGCCGCTGTTCAGCGTGTCGACGGGCACGACATGCGTCGCGAGCAGGTTGTCCGGATCGGTGTCGGGTAGCGCATTCAGCGCGTTCCGGTCGAGTGGTGTCGTGGCCCCGAAGCCGGGTGCAACGGAGTCCAGTTGCGGCGCCTGCGGCTGAAGGATCACGAGGCTCTGATCGCCCGACGTCGTCGCGGTGCTGCCCTGCGTGAGCTGCGCGTTGCCGCCGAGGCTGAACGTGCCGCCCGTCGGCTCGGTATTGCCCTGCACCTGCTTCAATCCGGCGAACGCCTGCGCGCTGATGTCGCCGTCGAGCACCAGTGCCTGCGACGCGAATACGTTCAGCGTGCCGGCGTTGCCGCCGACGATGTAGTCGCTCTGGTACATGCCGCCCGAGAGCAGCGGGTTGTACCAGGTCTTCGTCACGCCCCAGCGGGGGTGAGTCTCGGTGAACTGGCCGGCTATACCCACGTAGGTGTCGTACGGGCTCGCCTGCCCGATCGGCACGAGCGCGCCATTCGCATCGACGAGCCGCGTCGTGTTCACCATCCCGCCGTCGTAGTGGATGTACCCGCCGTTCAGGTTCAGCGACGAACCCTGCGCCGTCATCACATCGTTGCCCGCGAGCGTGATCGTGCCGCCATTGATCAGCAGCTGGTCCACCGTGCGCGGGATCAGGTTCACGTAGCCCGACAGGTTCAGGATCGGGCTGCCGACCCATTGCACGCCGTCGCTGCGCGTGCCCGTCAACGTGCTGTCGACGACGACGTTCTTCAGGCCGAACAGGAAACCGTTGCGCAGCAGCGGCGAATCCGCGAGCTCGTTCAGGCCGACACGGCCGACCGTCACGAGCGTGTCCGCGATCGGCAGCTCGACGTTCGCGAGCCCCGACACGTCGATCGTCGCGCCGTTGTCCACGTAGATCCGGCCGCCCACGGCCTGGATGTCCGGCGACGGTGCGTAAGTCGTGGCGGACAGCGCCGCGACGGAAACGGTCGAACCCGGCGCCTCGACGAGCGAGCCGCCCTGGAACCAGACCGAGCCGGCGGTTACCTTGAGCGCACCGGGCGTGAAGGTCGTGCCCGGCGACGACGTCACCGTCTGGCCGTCCTGATCGGCCAGGACGGCGGTCACCGAGGTCGGTCCGAAGCTCAGCAAGCCTGCTCGGTTGGTGTCGTTCACGCCCGATCCGTCGCTCGCCGTCAGCAGGCCCCTGCCGAGATACGCGTTGCCGGCCGGGTTGTTCGCGTTGTATTCGTCGACCGTCGAGATCGTGATCGTGCCCGGCGCGTTGACGCTGGTGGTCACGCCCACCACGCCGTTCTGCGCGACTCGGCTGCCAAGCAGGTTCACGTTACCGCGCGCCGCCTCGATGATGCCGGTGTTCGTCAGCGTGCCGGCCGGTGTGAGATCGATCGACGTGTAGGTGTCGATCGGAATCATGATCTTGCCGCTCAGTTCCGGCAGCAGCACCTGCGGATTGTCCACGTTCGGCCGCAGGCTCACGCCGACGCCCGCGGCCATCACCACCTGGCCGGCGGTCGCGGTAATGTGTCCGCCGTTGGTCACGTTGGGCGCCGCCACCAGCACGAAGCCGCCATCACTGATCGTGCCGTTGATGTGCGTGGTGATCGATGCGCCGGGTTCGATCGTGATATCGCCAGGCGGCTGATACTGGCTCAGCGAACTCACGCCGACCTGGTTGCCGAGCCCGAGCAGTTCGTACGGCACACCACCCACGCCTTGCACCGTCCCCGACGATCCCGATGCCGGATACGCGAGTCCACCCGTCGTGCCGGCCGGCAGGCTCAGGAACTGCTGGTTGCTCGCGGCGATGCCGGCCGCATCCTGGACCAGGTTGCCGACCACCACCGGGAGACGGTTGACGAACGTCTGGTTGTAGTCGTTCATGTTCAGCAGATCGAGCGACGACGCGACCAGCGAATGCACGTTCACCTGCGACCCCGCGCCGAACAGCACGCCGTTGCGGTTAATCACGTACACGGCGCCCTGCGCGTTGACGTTGCCGAGAATCTGGCTCGGCCGACCGCTCGGATCGTTGATCCGGTTCAACACCGCCCAGTTGTTCGCGCCGTTCGTCTGCTTGCCCGCCGATTGGTCGAAGTTCAGTGTCGTCTGCCGGCCGACGTTCATCGTCTCCCACGTCAGCACCGCGTTCTGCCCCGTCTGCTTCACGTCGACGTTCACGTGGCCGCTGCTGTCCACCGTCTGCTGCGGCTCGTTTGCGTTGACCCACAGCAGCGGATTGGTCGCGTCGGTGTTCTGGCTGACCCGGTTGCCTTTGTCATCCGTTACGAAGGTGATGCCCGCAGCCACTTGCAACCCGCCCGGCACGAGCCCGTTCGGCACCGTCGACGGCAACCCGGCCACAGCCGCGGCCGCACTCTGCTGTGCGGCGATTTGCGCGGCAACCGCCTGCGCTGCATGCCCGAGGTTGCGGATCGACGGCTGGCTCGCCTGCAGCGCCTGCTGCGGCGACACGCCGAGATTCGGCACGCCCGGCACGCCGCTGCCGCCCGCGCCACCACCCGACGCGCGCGAGGTGGCCTGCCCGAGATTCATGATGCCCGCCGCCTGCGCATGCGCGCCGACGCCCGCCGCGAGCATCAGCGCGATCGCATGACACAGCGGGCGGACCCGAAGCAAGCGCGCTTGCGCGGCGGATTGGACCGATTTCGACTGCCTCTGCGTACGACCGCTCATAGCGAATTCCCCGTTAGCAACATCCGTCATCTAACGCCCTGACGAAGCGGCTCGCGGGATATCGCATTTCGGTGTAACGACCGGGCCGGAACCGGCACGGCGCCGGACAGCCGATGCCGGGAATTCTTGCGGAACCGTATGTCGCGTGTATGCACGCACGGCGCGCCGGGCCGGGATTGGCCGGCGCCAGCGCAATGACGAAATCGGGTGGTCATACGCCACCGTCTGGCGCGCCAGACGGCAGCGCGACGACGCGGGCCCGCCGGTGGCCCGCCTCGCGCGTCGCGCTCAGGCGATCGCGTTGCTCGCGATGCAGCGCGAGTAGTACGCGAGGCTGCGCTTCGGGATCCGTTCCTGGGTCGCCATATCCACGTGGATCAGGCCAAACTTCTTCGCGAAACCGCTGGCCCATTCCCAGTTGTCGAACGCCGACCAATAGAAGATCCCGCCCAATCGAACACCTTGCTGACAGGCGTCGCGCGCCGCCTTCAGATAGCTGGCCAGATAGTCGATTCGCGGCCCGTCGTCGACGATGCCCCCGCTCGGCGCCGGTTCCTGAATCGCAAACCCCGTTTCGGTGACGAGGATCCGGGGCGCGCCGTAGTCCTTGTGCACCCTGAGCAGCATTTCCGACATCCCGTACGGTTCGACGGGGTAGCCGGCCGTCTGAATCTCGTTCGACGGGCCGGCGACGATCGTATAGCCCGTTCCGTTCGATCCCGCTTTCACGTAAAAGCAGTTGTAGTACTGAATGCCCAGAAAATCCGGATTGGCCGCGATCGTCGCCATGTCTCCCGGCTGGACGAGTGGCGCCATCGCCTGCTGGAGTTCGGCCGGATAGCCTTTGCCATAGAGCGGATCCAGAAACGCGCGATGCCAGATCGCGTCGAACTGGCTGGCGGCCGCCTGGTCTGCGGGGGCGCTCGTCGCGGCGTGAACCGGCCGCGCGCTGATCGTGGTGCCGACCTGGGACGGGCCTTGCACGTTCGCGCGAACCGCCTCGATCATCAACCCCTGAGCCAGATTCTGGTGATGAATGGCGGCGAACATGGCGCTCGTCGACCGGACGCCAGGCGGCGAGATGCCATAGCCGTAGCCGGCCAGCGCGACGCCGTTGGGTTCGTTGAGCATCATCCAGTTCTTGACCCGGTCGCCCAGGCGGCGCGCAACGATCTGCGCGTAATCGGCCAGCCGGTAGGCCATGTCGCGATTCCGGAAATCGCCCGCCCAGACCGGGGTGTCCCAGTGGAAGAGCGTCAGGTACGGCGCGAGGTTGTTCGCGAGCATGGTGTCGACCATGCGGTCGTAGGTCGAGAGACCGGCTTCGCTCACCGCTCCGGGGCCATCCGGTTGCACGCGGGGCCACGCAACGGAAAAGCGGAACGCCTGAATGCCCGCACTGCCGAGAAGCGCGAGGTCGCCCGGATAGCGCTTTTCGAATTCGATGCACCGTGCGTTCGTGGAGCCGTCGGCGATCTTGCCGGGCTGGTCGGCGAATACGTCCCAATTGCTTTGCCCGCGGCCGTCGCGGCTTTCGGTCTGCGCCGCCGCCGTCGCGACGCCCCATACGAAACCGTCGGGGAAGGTCGGCAGCGATTCGCTGATGTCGCCGCCGCACGCGGTCAGCAACCCGCTGCCGATCACGGCGGTGCTTTGGCCCAGGAATCGCCGGCGATTGTTCGAGAATGGAATAGGCATGACTGTGTTGTATCGAATGCGCAGGAAGCAGCCGCGGTTCAGTGGTGGGTGAAAACGTCCGTGCCGAATGCGGTCAAGTCTTCCTGGCCCGCGGAGCCGAGGTAGCCGCCTGCCTGGAAGAGGTCTTCCAGTGTGTCGAGCATCGAAATCGGGAGAATCCTTGTCGTCGTCTGCGTCACGCCGACCCAATGGTTCTCGGGTCAGCGACGGCATGATTTAAACAAACATGTATGTTTGTTTTATGACGGGTGCTCTTTCGGCGGGCAGTTGATGTTGCGGGATGTGCAATTCCTGAGCTGCTGGTCTCGAGGTCCCGAGGTTTCGAATGAACCAAAAGAAAACCGGGTCCCGTGCAACACGGAACCCGGTTCTTCGGTCAGCGGCGTTCGACCATGCGACTCGCGCGTGGCGTGCGGCAGCCCGGCCCAGCCGGCCGCGCCGCTCGCCCCGGCGCACGCCGGATCGCCGGAACGCCCGATCAGCTAAGCAGCACGATGCCGCCCGGCAGCGTCGTCACATGGGCGCCGAACACGTCGCGCACCATCACGATCGCGTCGTCGAGCCGGCGCAGCGAGAATTGCGCCTGCACACGCTCGTCGCCGAGCTGCGGATTGCGCAGCACGAGCTTGCCCGGCCGGTAGCGGTTGATCTCGTCGATCACGGCGGCGAGCGGCACGTCGTCGAACACGAGCACGCCCCGGCGCCATGCGGTCACGCTGGCGGTATCGACGTTCGACGGCGCGTGCACCGCGCGGTCGTCATAAACGACCTGCTGCCCGGCCGACAGCGTCGCCCGGCCGTGCGGATGCCGCAGCTCGACCGTGCCCGTCACGCACGTGACACATGCGGCATCGCCGGACAACCGCACATTGAACCCGGCCCGCCACGCACGCACCCGTCCGCTGGCGGCCACGACGTCGAACGGGCGGGCCGCCGCACCTGGCGTGCCGGAGATGTCCGTCTGGATGTCCGCCTCGCCGGCCAGCAGCCGGATCCCGGCCGCAGGCGCAGCCGACGACAGCAAGTCGACCCGGGTTCGGGTATTCAGGTCGACGACGACGTCGCGCGCGAGCGTCAGCTTGCGCTGCTCGCCCGTTCCGGTGCGGTAGTCGGCCGCGAGATCGGCGACGGACGGCCACAGCGCGAGCGGCGGCCGCAACGCGAGCCAGCCGGCCGCGGCCGCCACCGCGCCGCCGACGAACAGGC
>NZ_JAAGPL010000130.1:0-25084 GCF_017104785.1 Burkholderia sp. Ac-20353
GCGGCCGCTTCGAGCGTGGCGAGGGTCGCTCCGAAGGTCGTCCCGAAGGTCGTCCATATCGCAGCGCGGAAGGCAAGCCTGCCGCGCGCGGCGAGCGCGGCGACACCCGTCCGTTTCGAAGCGCAGACGCGAAACCCGGCGGCCGCTTCGAGCGTGGCGAGGGTCGCTCCGAAGGTCGTCCCGAAGGTCGTCCATATCGCAGCGCGGAAGGCAAGCCTGCCGCGCGCGGCGAGCGCGGCGACACCCGTCCGTTTCGAAGCGCAGAAGCGAAACCCGGCGGCCGCTTCGAGCGTAGCGAGGGTCGCCCCGAAGGTCGCCCATATCGCAGTGCGGAAGGCAAGCCTGCCCCACGCGGCGAGCGTGGCGACTCCCGCCCATATCGCAGCGCAGACGCGAAACCCGGCGGTCGCGCCGAACGTGGCGAGGGCCGTCCCGAAGGTCGTCCAGAAGGTCGTCCATATCGCAGTGCGGAAGGCAAGCCTGCCCCACGCGGCGAGCGTGGCGACACCCGCCCGTATCGCAGCGCAGAGGGCAAACCCGCCCCACGCGGCGAGCGTGGCGAAGGCCGCCCCGGCGAATCCCGTCCGTATCGCGGCGCGGATGCAAGACCTGCGGGCGAGCGCCGCAGCGCCGACGGCAAGTTCAGCCGCGGCAAGCCCGACGCCCGCCCGGCCCGCCGCGACGACGATGAGCGCCCCCGCCGCGCGTACGCCGGCGCCGAAGGCAGCAAGCGCCCGTCGTATCGCGACGCAACGGGCGGCGAAGGCGCGAAGCGCAGCTTCGGCGAACGCCGTACGTCGTCCGAACGCCCTGCCCGCGCGCCGCGCGACGGCGAACGCTTCACGCGCAGCGCGGACGCTCCTGCCAGGCGCGGCAGTGCCGAACGGCCGTCGTCCGGCGCGAGCTTCAAGACCGCGCAACCGGTGAAGCGCCACGCGGCCGACGTTGATCACGGCGACGAATCGGGCCTGATGCGCCTGTCGAAACGCATGTCCGAGCTCGGCCTCTGCTCGCGCCGCGAAGCCGACGAGTGGATCGAGAAAGGCTGGGTGCTGGTCGACGGCGAACGCATCGACACGCTCGGCACCAAGGTGCGGCCCGACCAGCGCATCGAGATCGACGAACGCGCCAGTGCGGCACAAGCCGCGCAGGTGACGATCCTGCTGCACAAGCCGGTCGGCTATGTGTCGGGCCAGGCGGAAGACGGCTACGAGCCCGCGACCGTGCTGATCACGCGCGAGAACCACTGGAGCGGCGACCGCTCGTCGCTGCGCTTCTCGCCGCAGCATCTGCACTCGCTCGCGCCGGCCGGCCGGCTCGACATCGATTCGACCGGCCTGCTCGTGCTGACGCAGAACGGCCGGATCGCGAAGCAACTGATCGGCGAGCAGTCGGACATCGACAAGGAATACCTCGTGCGCGTGCGCTTCGGCGAACGGCTCCTCGACATCGACCAGCACTTCCCCGCGGAATCGCTCGCGAAGCTGCGCCACGGCCTCGAACTCGACGGCGTCGCACTGAAGCCCGCGATGGTGAGCTGGCAGAACGGCGAACAGCTGCGCTTCGTGCTGCGCGAAGGCAAGAAACGCCAGATCCGCCGCATGTGCGAACTGGTCGGCCTCGACGTGATCGGCCTGAAGCGCGTGCGGATGGGCCGCGTGATGCTCGGCGCGCTGCCGCAAGGGCAATGGCGCTACCTGTCGGCCGACGAGACGTTCTGACGACGCGCGGCCGCATCGCGCTCCGCTGTCGTGATCAAGCCCGCTTGCGCGGGCTTTTTTTCGGCCTTGCCACCTGTCAGTCGTCCTGCGCGTCGAGCCCCGGAAACAGCACGTCGGTGAACCCGAAGCGCGTGAAGTCGGTGATCCGCATCGGATACAGCTTGCCGATCAGGTGATCGTATTCGTGCTGGACGACCCGCGCGTGGAACCCTTCGGCGATGCGGTCGATCTTCGCGCCGTGCTGGTCGAAGCCGCTGTAGCGCACTTTCGCGTAGCGACTGACGACGCCGCGCATGCCGGGCACCGACAGGCAGCCCTCCCAGCCTTCCTCCATGTCCGGCGGCATGTACTCGATCTTCGGGTTGATCAGCACGGTTTCCGGCACGGGCGGCGCTTCCGGATAGCGATTGTTGTTGCCGAAACCAAAGATGATCACCTGCAGGCCGACGCCGATCTGCGGCGCCGCGAGCCCCGCGCCGTCCGCGTGGTGCATCGTTTCGAACATGTCCGCGACGAGCGCGTGCAGCTCGGGCGTGTCGAACTTCTCGACCGGTCGGGCGATTTCGAGCAGGCGCGGATCGCCCATCTTCAGGATCTCGCGAATCATGGCGCGTGGCCCTCCAGCAGTTGGTGTAATCCGTCTTCGTCCAGCACCGGGATGCCGAGTTCCTCGGCCTTCGCGAGCTTGCTGCCCGCCTCCGCACCCGCGACGACGTAATCCGTCTTCTTCGACACGGAACCCGCGACCTTCGCACCGGCCGCCTCGAGCATTTCCTTCGCGGCTTCGCGCGTGAGCGTCGGCAGCGTGCCCGTCAGCACGACGGTCTTGCCAGCCAGCACGCCCTGCGGCGCCTTCGGCGCGGGCGGCCCTTCGGGCCATGTGACCTTGCCGGGCGCGCGCAGCTGGTCGATCACCGTGCGGTTGTGGTCCTCCGCGAAGAACTGGTGGATCGACTCGGCGACCACCGGCCCGACGTCGTTGACTTCGAGCAACTCGTCGAGCGTCGCGTCCATGATCGGATCGAGCGAGCCGAAATGCTTCGCGAGGTCCTTCGCGGTCGATTCGCCGACGTGGCGGATGCCGAGCGCGTAGATGAAGCGCGCGAGCGTCGTGTGCTTCGCCTTCTCGAGCGAATCGAGCAGGTTCTGCGCAGACTTCTCCGCGAACCGGTCGAGTTCGGCGAGCGTCGCGAAACCGAGGTTGAACAGGTCGGCCGGCGTGCGCACGAGGTTCAGCTCGACGAGCTGGTCGATGATCTTCTCGCCGAGCCCGTCGATGTCGAGCGCGCGCCGCTGCGCGAAGTGCCAGAGTGCCTGCTTGCGCTGCGCCGGGCAGAACAGGCCGCCCGTGCAGCGGGCGATCGCCTCGTCCGGCAGCCGTTCGATCTTCGAGCCGCACACCGGGCATTCGGTCGGCATCACGAATTCGGCCGTGTGCTCGGGCCGCCGGTCAAGCACTGCGCCGACTACTTCCGGAATCACGTCGCCCGCGCGTCGCACGATCACGGTGTCGCCGATCCGGATGTCCTTGCGGCGCACCTCGTCCTCGTTGTGCAGCGTCGCATTGGTCACGGTCGCGCCGCCGACGAACACGGGCTCGAGGCGCGCGACCGGCGTGATCGCGCCGGTGCGGCCGACCTGCACGTCGATTGCGACGAGCGTCGTGAGCGCCTCCTGCGCCGGGAACTTGTGCGCGAGCGCGAAGCGCGGCGCGCGCGACACGAAACCAAGCCGCTCCTGCTCGTCGCGCCGGTTCACCTTGTAGACGACGCCGTCGATGTCATACGGCAGCGACTCGCGCTTCTCGCCGATCTTGCGGAAGAACCCGAGGAGCCCGTCCGCGCCGCGCACGACCGCGCGCTCGCGGTTCACCGGCAGGCCGAGTGCCTCGTACCAGTCGAGCAGCGCGCTGTGCGTGTCGGGCATCGGCGCACCGTCGAGCACGCCGATCCCGTACGCAAAGAACGACAGCGGGCGCTGCGCGGTGATCTTCGAATCGAGCTGGCGCAGGCTGCCGGCCGCCGCGTTGCGCGGATTCGCGAATTCGCGCTGCTCCGCGGCGCGCTGGCGTTCGTTCAGGCGTGCGAAATCGCGCTTGAACATCAGCACCTCGCCGCGCACGTCGAGCACGGCCGGCAGGTCGGCGCCCTTCAGCTTCAGCGGAATCGAGCGGATCGTGCGGACGTTCTCGGTCACATCCTCGCCCGTCGTGCCGTCGCCGCGCGTCGATGCCTGCACGAATACGCCGTGCTCGTAGCGCAGCGAGATCGCGAGGCCGTCGAACTTGAGCTCGCACGCGTATCCGACCGGATCCGTCACGGTGCCCGCGAGGTCGGCGGTCTTGTCGAGCGCGTCGGCGATGCGCTTGTCGAACGCGACGATGTCCTCGTCCTCGAAGCCGTTGTTGAGCGACAGCATCGGCATCGCGTGAACGACCGGCGTGAAGCCGCTCGCGACCTCACCGCCGACGCGCTGCGTCGGCGATTCGGGTGTCACGAGTTCGGGATGGTCGGCCTCGAGTTGCTGCAGCTCGATGAACAGCCGGTCGTATTCGGCGTCGGGCAGTTCCGGCTGGTCGAGCACGTAGTAGGCGTAGTTCGCCCGCTCGAGTTGGTCGCGCAGCCACGCGGCGCGCGCGTCGGGCTGGCTGGCTGGCGGTTCGGCTTGGGTTCGGGCCATGCTGGCGGCAGTGTGTCGCTGAGAAATTCGAATGCCAGATTATCTCAGTTTGGCGCCGCAGCGGGGCACCCGAAGCGGCGCACGAAACTGCGCCCGGTGCACCGCCGCCACCGGCCCGCCGCAGCGCAGCGGCGGCAGCTCGCCGGCCGCCTCCTGCGTATCGCGTTACTGGCTGAACAGTCGGCGCGTGACCGGCGAGCCGGCCGGAATGCCGGCCTGTTCGAGCTTCGCGTACAGCTTCATCAGTTGCTGCTCGATCGCGAGCAGCGTCGATTCCGGCAGCGGACGGCGCTGGTCGTCGACGACCCGCGCGCCGATCCGCTCGGACAGCGACTTCGCGTAGTCGCACATCAGCCGGAACGGCAGGATGTCCTCTTCAGCGACCGGCACGTCGAGCACCAGCGTGATCATGTTGCCGCCCTTGTACGTCAGGTCGTCGCGCAGGAAGTTGGTGTCGCCGAACTGCAGCATGAACACCGGGTTCTGCTTCGCGTCGAGCTTGACGAAGCGCGTGCCGTCGCGCGACAGCAGCAGGCCGTCCTGCGATGCGACCGCCTGCACGTAGTTGGCCGACCACGGCGCGCCGTCCGACATCACGTTGATCGACAGCTGCGCATCGCATTGCGCGGCGAAGCCGTCGAGCTCGCGCGCCATCGACACCGATTCCATCATGTCCGGGAACTCGGGCGCGCCGTCGATCGCGTCGGCGAACTGCTGGACGCCCGTCACGAATTCCGAGAACTCGAGCTCGTTCAGCGGGCCGCCGCGGTTCGCGAGCTGCGCGGCCGCGCGCAGCTCCTCGTAGCGCACGCCGTTCTGCAGCAGCTCCCAGTGGCCGCCCTCGGGCTTGCCTTCGATGTGGACCGGCTTGCTGCCTGCGCGACGCAGGCGCTGCGCGATCGGCAGGATCTTGTCGCCGGGCAGCGGCGACCCGAGGCGGATCGGCACGATGCAATCGATGCGGCGGTCGACGACCGTGGGCGGCGCCGAGGAAATCGTCGTCGCGGCCGGCAGCACGGGCTCGACCGGCTCGTTCGCGGCGGTTTCCTGGGTCGCTTTGGTCGCTTTGGTCGCTTTAGCCGCTTCCGCCGCTTCGTCCGCGGCAACCGATTCGACGGACTCGTCGACCGGCAAGTCGACCGACGTCGCCTCGGCCTGCAGGTCGGCAGGCATGTCGGCAGGCGCCGCGCCACTCAACGCGGCCCCGCCAACGGCGGCCCCACTGAACGTCGGCTCGACGCGTGCGGCTTCCGCCGCTGCGGCCTCGGCGGCCGGCGCCGCCGGTTCACGGCGCGTCGGCTGGCGCACGGGCTCGATGAACGGCAGTTCATCGTCGCGCTCGGGGCGGTTCATCGCGTCCGCCGTTTCCTGCGGCATCGGACGCGGCATCTTGCGCCGCACCTTCGCGCCCTGCCACGCGTTATAGACCACGACGCCGCCTACCACGACCGCGCCCGCGCCGATCAAACCGAGTGTCAACTCGTCCATGCACGCTCCATCAGCAATTCTTTTTCGTTGGACTCGCGGGCGGGCGTCGATGCGTCGTGCATCGACCTGCCGCGCACCCGCGGGCCAGTGTCGTCAAACGTCAATTCTGCGCAAAACCCGCCGCGGTTTCCATGTCCACCGCGACGATCCGCGATACGCCCTGCTCCTGCATCGTCACGCCGATCAGCTGCTGCGCCATCTCCATCGCGATCTTGTTGTGCGAGATGAAGAGGAACTGCGTCTTGTTCGACATCGCGCGCACGAGGTTCGCGAAACGCTCGGTGTTCGCGTCGTCGAGCGGCGCGTCGACCTCGTCGAGCAGACAGAACGGCGCCGGGTTCAGCTGGAACATCGCGAACACCAGCGCGGTCGCGGTCAGCGCCTTCTCGCCGCCGGACAGCAGGTGGATCGTCGCGTTCTTCTTGCCGGGCGGCTGCGCCATCACCTGCACGCCGGCGTCGAGGATCTCGTCGCCCGTCATGATCAGCTTCGCCTGGCCACCGCCGAACAGACGCGGGAACAGGTCGCTGAAGTGACGGTTGACTTCGTCGAAGGTTCCCTGCAGCAGCGTGCGGGTTTCCTGGTCGATCTTGTGGATCGCGTCCTCGAGCGTGGTGATCGCGTCGGTCAGGTCGGCCGACTGCGCGTCGAGGAACACCTTGCGCTCGCTCGCGGCCTTCAGCTCGTCGAGCGCCGCCATGTTCACGGGGCCGAGCGCGTTGATCGCGTTGTTCAGGCGCGTCACTTCGCCCTGCAGGTACGACGGCTTCAGGTCCGGCGTGAGCTTCTCGCGCAGCGCTTCCTCGTCGACTTCCGCCGCCGCGAGCTGCTCGGCGAACTGCTCGACCGACAGGCGCGCGGCCTGCTCCTTCAGCTGCAATTCGGTGATGCGGTCGCGCAGCGGCTGCAGCGAGCGCTCGGCGACGAGCCGCTGCTCGTCCGATGCGCGCAGTTTCGCGGTCAGGTCGTCGAGCTCGATGCGCGCGGCCTGCAGCGCCTCTTCCTTCACCGCACGAATTTCGAGCGCATCCTGCAGCCCCGTGTGCGCGGTCTGCTCGTTGATCGTCTCGAGCTCGGCGCGCGCATCTTCCAGCGACGCGGCCACGCGCTCGCTCTGCTCGTGCGCGACCTGGATGCTGCGCTTCAGCTCGTCGATCCGGGTCACCGCATTGCGGGCCGCGAAGCGCGCATCGTTCGCTGCGCGCTCGAGATCGCGCGCTTCCTGGCGCGCCTGCGTCAGCGACTCGTCGAGCGACTCGAACGCGAGCTGGTTGTCTTCGAAGCGCGCCTGCAGCTCCGCGAGCTCGCCGTCGAAGCGCTCGAAATTCGCTTCCGACTCCGCGCGCAGCGCACGCTGCTCCTCGATCTGCGCGCCGATTTCCTCGAGTTCCTCGCGAATCTGCGTGCTGCGCTGCGTATAGCGCTCGTGCGCCTGCGCGAGCTTCAGCACGTCCATCTGCAGCGCATGCATGCGCTGCGTCGCGCGTTCGGCCTGCGCGCGGACGTCGCCGAGCGCCTGGGTTGCCTGCGTATGCGCGGCTTCCGCGCGCACCACGGCCGACTTCGCTTCGTCCGCGAGCAGCGCCTGCGCACGCACCTGGCGCGTCAGGTTCTCGATCTCCTGCTGGCGGGCGAGCATCCCCGCCTGCTCCGAATCGGCCGCATACAGCTGCACGCCGACCCGCGTGACGATATGCCCGGCCTTCACGACGAACGATCCGCCCGCCGGCAGCTGCGTACGCGTCGCGAGCGCCTGCGCGACGTCGTCCGCGACGTACACGTTGCCGAGCCAGTCGTTCAGCACCGCGCGGATGCCCGCGTCGTCGATGCGCACGAGCGACAGCACCGCGCGCAGCCCGCTGACTGCCGCGGGCGGCTCGCCGGCCGGCGGCGGCGCGTAGAACGCGAGCTTCGCCGGCGGCGCGTCGGTCGCGAACGCCTTCACCCAGTCGAGATTCGATACTTCGAGCGCGGCGAGCCGCTCGCGCAGCACGGCCTCGAGCGCCGTTTCCCAGCCCGGCTCGACGTGCAGCTTCTTCCACAGGCGCGGCAGCGTGCCGAGCTCGTGCTTGTCGAGCCACGGCTGCACCTTGCCCTCGGTCTGCACGTTCTCCTGGAGTTGCTTCAGCGCCGCGAGACGCGCGTCGAGCTGGTGGATCTGCGCGCTTTCGGCCTGGACGCGCTCGTGTGCGGCACGGCGCTCGCCGTCGAGGCGCGGCACCGTCTCCTGCGCGTTAGCGACACGCGCCTGCGCTTCGGCGAGAATTTCTTCCTGCTCGGCGAGCTGCATGCGCAACTCCTCGAGCTGCGCCTCGTCCGGCACGTCGAGGCCGCCCGCTTCCGCCTTCAGGCGCTCGTGGCGCTGCTGCAGCTGCTGCAACTGCTGGTCGGCATTGCGCTGGTGCGCGGCCTCGAGCTTCAGCGACTGCTCGGTCTGCGCGATCCGGCCACGCTCGTCGTTGAGCTGCGCCTGCGCGTCGCGCCAGGTCGCCTCGAGCGCCGGCAGCGCGTCGTGCTTCGCCGCGGCCGCGTCCTCGGCGAGCGCGGCCTTCTCGTCGGCGACCGCACGCGCTTCCTCGGCTTCCTCGAGCTCGTCCTGCGCCTTCTCGGCCTGCGCGCGCCACTGCTCGCGCTGCGCGTTCAGCGCGGCGATCTGCGCCTGCACGCGGTTGCGCGATTCGACGATGAACTTGATCTCGGCTTCCAGCCGGCTGACTTCGGCATTCGCTTCGTAGAGCGCGCCCTGCGCGCCCTGCATCGCGTCGCTCGCCGCGTAGTGCGCAACGCGCAGCGTCTCGAGCTGCGACTCGACTTCGCGCAGCTTCGCGGTCTGCGCTTCGAGGTCGATCTGCGCCTGCTCGATCGCGCGCTGCTGCTTCTGCTGCTCGCCGCCGGCCTCGTTCTTGCGCAGCAGCCACAACAGGCGCTGCTTCTCCTCGCCGTCGGCGACGAGTTCCTTGTATCGGGTCGCGACGACTGCCTGCGCCTCGAGCTTCTCGAGGTTCGCGGAGAGCTCGCGGATGATGTCCTCGACGCGCGTCAGGTTCTCGCGCGTGTCGTGCAGCCGGTTTTCGGTCTCGCGACGGCGCTCCTTGTACTTCGACACGCCCGCGGCTTCCTCGAGGAACACGCGCAGCTCTTCCGGCTTCGCCTCGATGATCCGCGCGATCATGCCCTGCCCGATGATCGCGTACGCGCGCGGCCCGAGGCCCGTACCGAGGAAGATGTCCTGGATGTCGCGGCGGCGTGCCGGCAGGTTGTTGATGTAGTAGCTCGACGTGCCGTCGCGCGTCAGCACGCGCTTCACGGCGATCTCGCCGTACTGGCCCCATTGGCCGGCCGCACGGCCGTCGGAGTTGTCGAAGATCAGCTCGACGCTCGCCCGGCTGCCGGGCTTGCGGGCGGTCGAGCCGTTGAAGATCACGTCCTGCATCGACTCGCCGCGCAGCTCGGACGCGCGCGACTCGCCGAGCACCCAGCGCACGGCATCGATGATGTTGGACTTGCCGCAACCGTTCGGGCCCACGACGCCGACGAGCTGGCCCGGGACCTGGAAATGCGTGGGATCGACGAAGGATTTGAAGCCAGCGAGTTTGATCGAGCTCAGACGCACGGCGGTATCGGATGTGAAGAAGGTGTGAAACGGACGGCGGCACGCCGCGCCGGACCAGCCGGCCCTTGCGCGCGGCGCGCCCCCGAATTCAAAAGCGGGGCCGCGCGCTTAAGCGTTGGGCCCCGCATACGGCACCAATCATACCATCGCGCGTGCGCCGTCCCGACCGCTGCCGGGTTTGTCCTGCGCCGGACTCGACCGGTGGACCCGGCTCGACAGCAGCGTCGCGAGCACGATGCACGCGCCGCCCGCCCATTCCCGCGCGCTCGGCAATTCGTTCGCGAACACCCAGGCCGACAGCGCGGTGATCACGATCTCGAACAGCATGATGATCGACGCGCGGTTCGCCGGCACACGGGTGAGCCCGTACTGGACCAGCAGGTTGTTCGACGCCATCGTCACGCCGATCCCGACGATCACCAGCGCCACGACGCCGAGCTGGCCGCTCGCCGGCACGGTCGGCAGCCCCTCGAACAGCGAGGCGATCGCGCCGAACACGGCCGCACCGCCGAACAGCGTCGCGGTGCGCATCTCGGCGCGCATGTCCGGCAGCTCGCGGCTCGCCTTGATCACGAGCACGTTGCTCATCGCGAAGCTGAGCCCGGCCGCGAGCCCCGCCCATTCGGCCGGGTTGGCCGGCAGCGGCACGCCGAGCTGCGGCGACCACAGCATCAGCATCGCGCCGCAGATCGACAGCGCGGCGAGCCCCGCGCCCGCCCAGGTGAGCCGTTCGCGCAGCAGGAAGTGCGCGTAGATCGCGGTCCACGCGGGGGTCAGGTAGAACAGCAGCATCACGCGCAGCACCTCGCCGTGAATCGTGCCCCACACGAAGCCGAGGTTCGTCACGCCGGCCGTCACCGCGATGCCCGGCAGCACCCAGTGCCAGCGCAGCGTCGCGATCGTGCTGCGCCTCGCGACGATCACGAACAGGAACGCGACGAAGCTCGTCAGCGCGCTCGCCGCGGTGCCCGTCACGCCCAGCGACGCGAGGATCCGCAGCGGATACCAGATCAGGCCCCATACCGACGCGCCGACCAGGATCGCCAGCGTCGGCAGGCTGCCGCGTACTGCATTATTCATCTCGTTCGATACCCTCTATTTTTCGTGGTCCGGCGGGCATTTGCGCCCGCCGTGCCCGCATTCCGTCACGCTATAATCGTCGGCTGCGACACGCGCCGCGCCGCCGGCGCCGCTTCGCAAGCGCGCGGCGCACGCCGCCCCTTTCGCTCCAACCGGCCGCGATGGCCGCTTCGCCCGTGAATCCACGACTCGACTCGCTCCAGCCCTATCCTTTCGAAAAGCTGCGCGCCCTGTTCAAGGACGTGACGCCCGCCGCCGGCCTTCAAGCCATCAGTTTCGGCATCGGCGAGCCCAAGCACCCGACCCCGGCGCTGATCCGCGACGCCGCGGTCGCCGCGCTCGACGGCCTCGCCAGCTATCCGGCCACGGCCGGCTCGGACGCGCTGCGCACGTCGATCGCGCGCTGGCTCGAGCGCCGCTACGGGCTGCCGGCGATCGATCCGGCCACCGAGGTGCTGCCCGCGTCCGGCTCGCGCGAAGCGCTGTTCGCGCTCGCACAGACGGTGATCGACCCGAGCCGAACCGAAAGCGGCAAGAAAGCGATCGTACTCTGTCCGAATCCGTTCTATCAAATTTACGAAGGCGCGGCGCTGCTCGCGGGCGCCGAGCCGTACTTCGCGAACAGCGACCCGGCGCGCAATTTCGCCTGTGACTACGCGGCCGTGCCCGACGACGTGTGGGCGCGCACCCAGCTGCTGTACGTGTGCTCGCCGGGCAACCCGACGGGCGCGGTGCTCACGCTCGACGACTGGCGCGAGCTGTTCGCGCTGTCGGACCACCACGGTTTCGTGATCGCGTCCGACGAATGCTATTCGGAGATCTATTTCGACGAGTCCAGGCCGCCGCTCGGCGGGCTCGAGGCCGCGCACCGCCTCGGCCGCGGCTTCGAGCGGCTCGTGATGCTGTCGAGCCTGTCGAAGCGCTCGAACGTGCCGGGCATGCGCTCGGGGTTCGTCGCGGGCGACCCGGCGCTGCTGAAGAAATTCCTGCTGTACCGCACCTACCACGGCGCCGCGCTGTCGCCCGTCTGGCAGCAGGCGAGCATCGCCGCATGGGGCGACGAGGCGCACGTGCGCGAGAACCGTGCGCTGTACGTGCAGAAGTTCAACACCGTGACGCCGATGCTCGCGGACGTGATCGACGTGAAACTGCCGGACGCCGCGTTCTACCTGTGGGCCAACGTCGCGCGCACCGGGCTGTCGGACACCGAGTTCGCCCTGCGCCTGTACGCCGACTATAATGTGACGGTTCTGCCCGGCTCGTACCTCGCGCGCGACGCGCACGGCACCAACCCGGGCCGCGATTTCATCCGGATCGCGCTCGTCGCGGGCACCCCCGAATGCGTCGAGGGCGCGCAACGCATCGTCGATTTCTGCCGTGGCCTCGCGCGGTAATCGCGATCCCGATCAATTCCATCCATCTCCTGCGAAAACGAACATGTCGCAACAACTTCAGCAAATCATCGATACCGCCTGGGAAAACCGCGCCGAGCTGTCGCCGAAGGCCGCGCCCGCCGAAGTCCGCGAAGCCGTCGCGCACGCGATCGAGCAGCTCGACCGTGGCGCGCTGCGCGTCGCCGAGAAGCTCGACGGCAACTGGACCGTGCACCAGTGGCTGAAGAAGGCCGTGCTGCTGTCGTTCCGCCTGGAAGACAACGTGCCGATGCCGGCCGGCGGCTACTCGCAGTTCTACGACAAGGTACCGTCGAAGTTCGCGAACTACACCGCTGAAGACTTCGCCGCCGGCGGCTTCCGCGTGGTGCCGCCGGCGATCGCGCGCCGCGGCTCGTTCATCGCGAAGAACGTCGTGCTGATGCCGTCGTACACGAACATCGGCGCGTATGTCGACGAAGGCACGATGGTCGACACGTGGGCGACGGTCGGCTCGTGCGCGCAGATCGGCAAGAACGTGCACCTGTCGGGCGGCGTCGGCATCGGCGGCGTGCTCGAGCCGCTGCAGGCGAACCCCGTCATCATCGAAGACAACTGCTTCATCGGCGCGCGCTCGGAAGTCGTCGAAGGCGTGATCGTCGAGGAGAACTCGGTGATCTCGATGGGCGTGTACCTCGGCCAGAGCACGAAGATCTACGACCGCGAAACCGGCGAAGTCAGCTACGGCCGCATCCCGGCCGGCTCGGTCGTCGTCGCGGGCAACCTGCCGTCGAAGGACGGCTCGCACAGCCTGTACTGCGCGGTGATCGTCAAGAAGGTCGACGCGAAGACCCGCGCGAAGGTCGGCCTGAACGAACTGCTGCGAGGCGACTGATGGCGAAACCTCGCACCGTGGTCGTGTACGGCATTCCGAACTGCGACACCGTGAAGAAAGCCCGCGTGTGGCTCGCCGACCACGGCGTCGAGTTCGAGTTTCACGATTTCAAGAAAGCCGGCGTCAGCGCGCCGCTGGTCGAGGACTGGCTGAAGGACGTGTCGCTCGACGCGCTCGTGAACAAGCGCGGCACCACGTGGCGCGGCCTGGACGACGCCATGAAGGCGGCCGCGGATACGCAGGCCGGCGCGGTCGCGCTGATGATCCACAAGCCGTCGGTCATCAAGCGCCCTGTGCTCGTCGTCAACGGCCGCGTGAAATCGCTCGGCTTCGCGGTCGACCAGTACGCGGCGCTGTTCGCTGCATAAGGGCGGCCCGCTCAACAGGCGCCGTTGCATGGCGCCAGTTGCACGACGCCCCGGGATTCATCGCTGCCGGCCTGCGCGCCGGCATTTTTTATCGAAAGTGGTCCGAACCATGTCCACCACCCTAGCCCTTACCGAACAGCTGATCGCCCGCGCGTCCGTCACGCCCGACGACCAGCATTGCCAGCAGATCATGACCGAGCGCCTCACCGCGCTCGGCTTCGACATCGAGACGATCGCGTCGCACGGCGTGACCAACCTGTGGGCCGTCAAGCGCGGCGCCGACGGCCGCGACGGCAAGCTGCTCGCGTTCGCGGGCCACACCGACGTCGTGCCGACCGGCCCGCTCGAGCAGTGGACGTCGCCGCCGTTCGTTCCCGCGCATCGCGACGGCAAGCTGTACGGCCGCGGCGCGGCCGACATGAAGACGTCGCTCGCCGGCTTCGTCGTCGCGGCCGAGGAATTCGTCGCCGCGCACCCGAACCACCGCGGCTCGATCGCGTTCCTGATCACGAGCGACGAGGAAGGCCCCGCAACCGACGGCACCGTAAAGGTCGTCGACCTGCTCGAAGCGCGCGGCGAGCGCGTCGACTACTGCATCGTCGGCGAGCCGACGTCGACCGCCGAACTCGGCGACGTCGTGAAGAACGGCCGCCGCGGCTCGATGTCCGGCGAGCTGATCGTCAAGGGCGTGCAAGGCCACATCGCGTATCCGCATCTCGCGAAGAACCCGATCCACCTGCTCGCGCCGGCGCTCGCCGAGCTCGCCGCAGAACAATGGGACGAAGGCAACGAATACTTCCCGCCGACCACCTGGCAGGTGTCGAACCTGCATGCGGGCACCGGCGCGACCAACGTAATCCCGGGCCATATCGCGCTGCTGTTCAACTTCCGCTTCTCGACGGCCAGCACAGTCGCTGGCCTGCAGGCGCGCGTGCACGCGATGCTCGACAAGCACGGGCTCGACTACGAACTCAACTGGTCGGTCAGCGGCCTGCCGTTCCTGACGCCGCGCGGCGAGCTGTCGAGCGCGCTCGAAGCGGCGATCCTTGCCGAAACGGGCCTGACGACCGAGCTGTCGACGACGGGCGGCACGTCGGACGGCCGCTTCATCGCGCGCATCTGCCCGCAGGTGATCGAGTTCGGCCCGCCGAACGGCAGCATCCACAAGATCGACGAGCACATCGAAGTCCGCTTCATCGATCCGCTGAAGAACGTGTACCGCCGCGTGCTCGAACAACTGATCGCCTGACGGAGCCTCGTATGACGACGACACCTTTTGAAACAGTTCGCGACCTTCTGCGTTACGCGGTGACGCGCTTCTCGAAAGCGAAGCTTGCGTTCGGCCACGGCTCGGACAATGCGTACGACGAAGCGGCCTACCTGGTGCTGCGCACGCTCGACCTGCCGCTCGACACGCTCGAGCCGTTCCTCGACGCGCGCCTGCTGCCCGACGAAATCGACGCCGTGCTGGCCGTGATCGAACGGCGTGCGACCGAGCGCGTGCCGGCCGCCTATCTGACGCATGAAGCGTGGATGCACGGCCACCGCTTCTACGTCGACGAGCGCGTGATCGTGCCCCGCTCGTTCATCGGCGAGCTGCTCGACGACGGGCTGCAGCCGTATGTCGCCGACCCCGAGCAGGTCGGCGCGGTGCTCGAGCTGTGCACGGGCTCCGGCTGCCTCGCGATCCTCGCGGCAAGCGCATTCCCGAACGCGGAGATCGACGCGGTCGACCTGTCCGACAAGGCGCTCGAAGTCGCCGAGATCAACGTGCGCGACTATGGCCTCCAGGACCGCATCGCCCTGCATCGCGGCGATCTCTACACGCCGCTGCCCGTGTTCCGCTCGACCGAACCCGGCGCGCGCTACGACGTGATCCTGACGAACCCGCCGTACGTGAATGCGGCATCGATGGCCGCGCTGCCGCCGGAATACCGTCACGAGCCCGAGATGGCGCTGGCCGGCGGCGACGACGGCATGGACATCGTCCGCCGCATCATCGCCGAAGCGCGCAACTGGCTGCACGACGACGGCGTGCTCGTCGTCGAGATCGGCAACGAGCGCGACAACGTCGAGGCGGCGTTCGGCGGCCTCGAACTGAACTGGCTGTCGACCAGCGCGGGCGAGGACAGCGTGTTCCTGATCCAGGCGTTGGATCTCCCGCAGAAACCCTGACGGCTTCACCCGGCCGTGACCGGCCGCGCGGCGCGGCACCCCGCTGCGCCACGCGGTTCGGTAAGATGCGCGTAAGCGGCGCCTCGCCGCACGACTTCAGGAGTCCGTCACGCGCCCATGACCCTCGACTGGCTACACCTTGGCACGCTGCTCCTCGCGATCCACGTGCTCGGCGTGATCGCAGCCTGCCATGCGATCCTGAACACCCGCACGTCGCAAGGCGCGATCGCGTGGGCGGTGTCGCTTGCCGCGATGCCCTACCTGACGCTGATCCCGTATCTGTTCCTCGGCCGCAGCAAGTTCTCCGGCTATGTCGACGCGCGGCGTCACGAGGCGGAGGCGTTGCGCACCCGCACCGATCCCGTGCCGTGGCGCGACGGCGGCTCGACCGACGGCCCGCCTGCGGATGCGCTCGGCGAGGCCGCGGTGCGCGCGCTCACGCGGCTCGGCGGCATGCCGTTCCTCGCCGGCAACGCGGTGCGCACGCTCGTCAACGGCGAGGCGACGTTCGCGACAATCCTGTCGGCGATCGACAGCGCGCGCGACTACGTGATCGTCCAGTTCTTCATCATTCGCGACGACGCGCTCGGCCAGATGCTGCGCGACGCGCTGCTCGCACGCGCGGCGGCCGGCGTGCGCTGCTACGTGCTATATGACAGCATCGGCAGCTTCGACCTGCCGCACGGCTACGTCGACGCGCTGCGCGCGGGCGGCGTCGAAGTCCACCCGTTCGCGACCAAGCGCCAGTTCGTCAACCGCTTCCAGCTCAACTTCCGCAATCACCGCAAGATCGTCGTCGTCGACGGCAATTGCGCGTTCGTCGGCGGGCACAACGTCGGCGTCGAGTATCTCGGTGCGAAACCGCGGCTGTCGCCGTGGCGCGACACGCACATCGAGGTGCGCGGCCCCGCCGTCGCGAGCATCCAGTACGTGTTCGCGGAAGACTGGCACTGGGCGACGCAGAAGCTGCCGCCGTTCGCGCCGCCGCCCGCGGCGCTCGCCGACGCCGACATGCATTGCCTCGCGGTGCCGATGGGGCCAGCCGACAAGCAGGAAACCGGCTCGCTGTTCTTCGTCGAGGCGATCAACGCGGCGCGCGAGCGGGCCTGGATCACCACGCCGTATCTCGTCCCCGACGAAGCCGTGATCGCCGCGCTCAAGCTCGCGGTGATGCGCGGCGTCGACGTGCGCATCCTGATCCCGAGCCGGCGCGACCACTATGTCGTGTTCGAGGCGTCGAAGCTCTACGCGCGCGACCTCGCCGATGCGGGCGTCAAGGTGTTCCGCTACCGGCCGGGCTTCCTGCACCAGAAGGTCGTGCTGATCGACGGCCGCGCCGCCGCGATCGGCAGCGCGAATCTCGACAACCGGTCGTTCCGCCTGAACTTCGAGATCATGGTGCTGACCGTGGACCGGACGTTCGCCGATGAAGTCGAGGCGATGCTCGCGGCCGACTTCGCGCAAGCGTATGAGGTCGATGCCAGCGAATACCGGAACTCGCCGGCGTGGCGGCGGGTTGCGATGCACATCGCGCGGCTGTTCGCGCCGATTCTCTAGCGCCCGCGCCGCCCTGCCCCCGCATCACAGCAGTTTTTCGACGTCCGCGGCAATTTCCTCGGGCTTGGTCGACGGCGCGTAGCGCTTGACGATCCGGCCGTCACGGCCGACGAGGAACTTCGTGAAGTTCCACTTGATCGCCTTGAGCCCGAGGATGCCTGGCGCCTCGTCGGTCAGGTAGCGATACAGCGGGTGCGCGTGGTCGCCCTTCACGTCGATCTTCGCGAACATCGGGAACGTGACGCCGTAGTTGCGCTCGCAGAACGCGCCGATCTGCGTGGCGTCGCCCGGCTCCTGCTTGCCGAACTGGTTGCAAGGGAAACCGAGCACGAAGAAGTCGCGCGTCGCGTACTGGTCGTAGAGCTTCTGCAGCCCCGCGTACTGCGGCGTGAACCCGCATTCGCTCGCGGTATTGACGATCAGCAGCACCTTGCCGCGATACGCGTCGAGCGACACCGGCGCGCCGGCGAGGGTCTCTGCGCTGAAGGAATACAGTGTGGACATCGGGCTTCCCCTTTCGAAATCGGACCGACGTGGAGTCTAGGCGAAAAACGCGCCGGCGCGGGATCTGCCGAACGGCCAATGCCCGGTGTGCGGCCCGCAGTCTAGAATAGCGGTTTTGGCCAGTCATTTCCGCCGTGATCCGTTTCAATCAGTTCAGCCTTGCGCGCGGCACCAAGCCGCTTTTCGACGCGGCCTCGTTCGTGCTCAATCCCGGCGAGAAAGCCGGCCTGATCGGCGCGAACGGCGCCGGCAAGTCGACGCTGTTCGCGGTCCTGCGCGGCGAGCTGCACGCTGACGCCGGCGATTTCTCGATGCCGCCGTCGTGGCAGATCGCCCATGTGTCGCAGGAAACGCCCGCCGTCGACCGCACCGCGCTCGACTACACGCTCGACGGCGACGCTGCGCTGCGCCGGATCGAGGCGCGCATCGCAGCCGCGTCCGCCGCGCATGACGGCGCAGCCGAAGCGGAAGCGCATGCGGCGTTCGCCGACGCGGACGGCTACACAGCGCCGGCGCGTGCGGAAGCACTGCTGCTCGGCCTCGGCTTCACGCTCGCGCAGACGCGCGAGCCCGTCGCGAGCTTCTCCGGCGGCTGGCGGATGCGCCTGAACCTCGCGCAGGCGCTGATGTGCCGGTCCGACCTGCTGCTGCTCGACGAACCGACGAACCACCTCGACCTCGACGCGATCGTCTGGCTCGAAGACTGGCTGCACCGCTACCCCGGCACGCTCGTCGTGATCTCGCACGACCGCGAATTCCTCGATTCGATCTGCAACGTGACGCTGCACCTCGAGAACCGGCAGGTGAAGCGCTACGGCGGCAACTACTCGCAGTTCGAAGTGCTGCGCGCTCAGCAGCTCGCGCTGCAGCAAAGCGCGTACGAAAAGCAGCAGAAGACGATCGAGCACCTGCAGAGCTTCGTCGACCGCTTCAAGGCCAAGGCCACCAAGGCCAAGCAGGCGCAAAGCCGGATGAAGGCGCTCGAGAAGATGGAGCTGATCGCGCCCGCGCACATCGCGTCGCCGTTCACATTCGAATTCCGCACACCCGACGCTGCGCCGAACCCGATGATGGTGATGGAAGACGTCCGCTGCGGCTACCACGGCGACGACGGCACCGAGATCCCGATCGTCGAGCGCGTGTCGCTGTCGATCCAGAACGGCCAGCGCATCGGCCTGCTCGGTGCGAACGGCCAGGGCAAGTCGACGCTGATCAAGACACTGGCCGCGACGCTCGAACCGCTGTCGGGCCACGTGCGCGAAGGCAAGGGGCTGACGATCGGCTATTTTGCACAGCACCAGCTCGAAACGCTGCGCGAGGACGATTCGCCGCTCGCGCACCTCGGGCGGCTCGCACCCGACACCCGTGAACAGGAGTTGCGCGACTTCCTCGGCGGCTTCAACTTCTCGGGCGACATGGCGACGAGCCCGGTCGGCCCGTTCTCGGGCGGCGAGAAGGCGCGCCTTGCGCTCGCGCTGATCATCTGGCAGAAGCCGAACCTGCTGCTGCTCGACGAACCGACCAACCACCTCGACCTCGAGACGCGCCACGCGCTGACGATGGCGCTCGCGCAATTCGACGGCACGCTGATCCTCGTGTCGCACGACCGGCACCTGCTGCGCGCGACGACCGACCAGTTCATGCTCGTCGCGAAGCACCGCCTGCAGCCGTTCGACGGCGACCTCGACGATTATCGCGACTGGCTGCTGCAGCATGCGGCCGAGCAGCGCGCCGCCGCGAAGGCCGACAATGCGGCAGCGGCCGGCGCGGAGCCGACCGTCAACCGCAAGGACCAGAAGCGCCAGGAAGCCGAGGCGCGGCAGCGGCTGTCGCACCTGAAAAAGCCGCTGCAGTCGCGCATCACGAAGCTGGAAAAGGAAATGGACGCGCTGCACACGGAAAAGGCCCGCCTCGACGCGTTCGTCGCCGATCCGGCGAGCTACGAGGCAGCCCGCAAGACGGAACTGACCGACGCGATCCGCAAGCTCGGCGACGTCAACGCGCGGCTCGAAACCGTCGAAGCCGACTGGCTCGCCGCACAGGAAGAGCTGGAGCAGATCGGCTGACCGCCGCGTGGCGCGGCCCGCGCCTGCACTTCGGGCACGCCCGGCGCCGATGCGGACAAGGCCGGGGCTGGGCGTGATGGCCGGCCTGGCAGTCGTCCTCGGCGGGCGGGCGGCTCAGCGGCTCAGCGCCGCGGCAGCGTATCGCGCGGCATCTGCTCGTCGTCGCCCATCAGATGGCGGCGCCCTTCGGTCGGCCGCTGGATCACCGCGACGACTTCCGCCTCCGTCACATCCTCCGACACGACCCGCCGCGCGAGGCGCCCTTCCGCGTCGATCCATTCGACGATCCGGCACCCGCCGCCCCACGGCTGGCGGATCGGCTCCGACACGCGGCAGCCGCGCAGGTTGTACGCGCGTCCGCCCGGCGCTTGCCCAGACTGTTTGAACATAGGTCCCTTTTGCATGGCGCGGTTCGACAATCCGCACAAGCATAGGGAAATGCGATGTCCTGCGGGTTACACAACCCTACAGTTTCTTTACAGCGAATTACGCGATAGAACGCGACAGATCGCCGGAGGCCCGGCCCCCGGCGTCGCGTGACAGCATTCACTCGAGCCCGCGCACCCGGTCGATCGCCTGCTCGATCCGCTCGACCGCCATCACCTCGAGTCCGTCGACCGGCTGCTTCGGCGCGTTCGCCTTCGGAATCAGCGCGGTCGTGAAGCCGAGCTTCGCGGCCTCGCGCAGACGCTCCTGCCCGCGCGGAGACGGCCGGATTTCGCCGGCCAGCCCCACTTCGCCGAACACGATCAGGCCCTTCGGCAACGGCTTGTTGCGCATCGACGAGTGGATCGCGAGCAGCACCGCGAGGTCGGCAGCGGGCTCGGTGATCTTTACGCCGCCCACCGCGTTGAGGAACACGTCCTGATCGAAACACGCGATGCCCGCATGACGGTGCAGCACCGCGAGCAGCATCGCGAGCCGGTTCTGCTCGAGGCCGACCGCGAGGCGGCGCGGGTTCGGCACGTGTGCGGTATCGACGAGCGCCTGGATCTCGACGAGCAGCGGCCGCGTGCCCTCCTGCGTGACGAGCACGCACGAGCCGGGCACGACCTGCTCGTGCTGCGACAGGAACAGCGCGGACGGATTGGCGACGCCGCGCAGCCCGCGCTCGGTCATCGCGAACACGCCGAGTTCGTTCACCGCGCCGAAGCGGTTCTTGAACGCGCGCACGAGACGGAACGACGAATGCGTGTCGCCTTCGAAGTACAGCACGGTGTCGACGATGTGCTCGAGCACGCGCGGGCCGGCCAGGTTGCCTTCCTTCGTCACGTGCCCGACCATGATGATCGCGGTGCCCGACTGCTTCGCGATCCGCGTGAGCTGCGCCGCGCACTCGCGCACCTGCGCGACCGAGCCGGGCGCCGACGTGAGCGCTTCCGAGTAGACGGTCTGGATCGAGTCGATGACCGCGACGTCCGGCCGCTCCGCATCGATCGCGGCCTGGATCTTCTCGAGCTGGATCTCCGCGAGCAGCTTCAGCTCGGCCGCCGGCACACCGCCGTCGAGCAGCGCCAGCCGTTGCGCGCGCAACGCGATCTGCGCGGCCGATTCCTCGCCGCTGATATAGAGCGTGCGCCGTTCGCTCGCGATGCCCGCGAGCGACTGCAGCAGCAGCGTCGACTTGCCGATACCCGGATCGCCGCCGATCAGCACCACGCCACCCGCGACGAGCCCGCCGCCGAGCACGCGGTCGAACTCGCCGATCCCGGTCGAGAAGCGCGGCACGTCGGCCGCCTCGATGTCGACGAGGCGCTGCACCGGCGCGCGCTTCGCGAGCGACTGGAAGCGGTGTGCGGCCGGCGACTCGGCGACCGATTCGACGAGCGTATTCCAGGTCTGGCACGACGGGCACTGCCCTTGCCACTTCGGCGTCTGGCCGCCGCACTCGCTACAGACGAAAACCGTTTTCTGCTTGGCCACGCGGTGCGCCCTTATTCCGCGCGCACCGGCACGCGGCCGGCCACAGCGCACATCAGTTCATAACCGATCGTCCCGCAATGCGTTGCGACGTCGTCGATCGGCAGGTCGTCGCCCCACAGCTCGACGCGTGCGCCGACGCCCGCCTGCGGACACGGGGTCAGGTCGACCGTGATCATGTCCATCGACACGCGGCCGACGATCCGCGTACGGATGCCGTCGACGATCACCGGCGTGCCCTCGGGCGCGACGCGCGGATAGCCGTCCGCATAGCCGCACGCGACGACGCCGATGCGCATCTGCGCCTGCGCGGAGTATGTCGAGCCATAGCCGATCGCTTGCCCCTTCGCGATCGTCTGCACCGCGATCAGCTCGGACGCGAGCGTCATCGCCGGCTTGAGGCCCGTGTCGGCGATATCGGCGGAGCGGCCGGACGGCGACGCGCCGTACAGCATGATCCCCGGGCGCACCCAGTCGAAATGCGTTTGCGGGTGCCAGAGCACCGCCGCCGAGTTCGCGAGGCTGCGCGCGCCGGCAATGTTTTCCGCACCGCGCTCGAATGCCGCCATCTGCTCGGCGACGCCGCGCTCGCTGTCCGCGTCCGAAAAATGGGTCATCAACGTGATCTGGCCGATGCCGGGGCATGCACGCGCACGCTCCCACGCCGCGCGGTACTTCTCGGGCGTATAGCCGAGCCGGTTCATCCCGCTGTTCATCTTCAGCTGCACGTTGATGGGCTTCGACAGCCGCGCCGTCTCGAGCATCCGCATCTGCTCGTCGTTGTGGACGGTCGTGGTCAGGCTGTAGCGGTCGACCACGTCGAGGTCGCTCGAGCGGAAGAACCCTTCGAGCAGCAGGATCGGGCCGGCCCAGCCGAGTTCGCGCAGCTTGACGGCCTCGTCGAGGTCGAGCAGCCCGAACCCGTCGGTGCCGCGCAGTCCGGGAAACGCGCGCGCGAGGCCGTGGCCGTAGGCGTTCGCCTTGACGATCGCCCAGACCTTGGACTGACCGGCATAGCGGCGGACGACGGAGAGATTGTTCGCGAGAGCGGCGGTATGGATGGTGGCAGAGATCGGGCGCGGCATGGGAAATTTACGTAAAGACGCTTGCGAATCATCAGCTTACCGTGCCTTTTGGGCACCGAAGCCGACAACTTGCGGAACGATCGGGGAATCTTGCTAGTCCGAATCGCTGTATTTTCGTGTTATAAAGCCGTGCGCACAACCCATTTCGAACGGAATAAGCCGATCGCCTACCCGGCGGCCTATGCGGCCGGACCGCAGCGACGAAAGCATCGCAACAGATGAAAAAAGGTTTTTACACCATCATGGCCGCGCAGTTTTTCTCGTCGCTGGCCGACAGTGCGCTCCTCATCGCCGCCATTGCCCTGCTGAAAGACCTGAACGCCCCCAACTGGATGACACCGCTGCTGAAGCTGTTCTTCGTGTTGTCCTATGTCGTGCTCGCGGCGTTCGTCGGCGCCTTCGCGGATTCGCGCCCGAAGGGCCATGTGATGTTCATCACCAACTCGATCAAGGTCGCAGGCTGCCTGATCATGCTGTTCGGCGCCCATCCGCTGATCGCGTACGGGATCGTCGGCTTCGGCGCGGCGGCGTACTCGCCCGCCAAGTACGGCATTCTCACGGAGCTGCTGCCGGCCGACCGGCTCGTCGCGGCGAACGGCTGGATCGAAGGCACGACGGTCAGCTCGATCATCCTCGGCACCGTGCTCGGCGGCGCGCTGATCAGTCCGCACATCGCATCGCACGTGATCGCGCATACGCCGGCGTGGATCAGCACACCGGCCGAATCCGCGATCGCGGTCATCCTCGCGATCTACGTGATCGCCGCGCTGTTCAACCTGCGCATTCCCGATACCGGCGCGCGCTATCCGAAGCAGCAGCACGGGCCGATCAGGCTGATCACCGACTTCGCCGACTGCTTCGTGGTGCTCTGGCACGACAAGCTCGGCCAGATCTCGCTCGCGGTCACGACACTGTTCTGGGGCGCGGGCGCGACGCTGCAGTTCATCGTGCTGAAATGGGCCGAGGTGTCGCTCGGCATGTCGCTGTCCGAAGGCGCGCTGCTGCAGGCGGTCGTCGCGTTCGGCGTCGCGGCCGGCGCGATTGCCGCGGCCAACCGGATTCCGCTGAAGAAGTCGCTGAGCGTGCTGCCCGTCGGCATCATCATGGGCATCGCGGTGATGCTGATGGCGTTCTACTCGCGCGACCTGATCCCGTCGAACTGGGTCATCCATCTCAGCCACATCCGGATGCCCGTCTACCTGATCATCGCGTACATCTTCCTGATGTGCGTCGGCGCGCTGTCCGGCTACTTTGTCGTGCCGATGAACGCACTGCTGCAGCACCGCGGCCACGTGCTGCTGTCGGCCGGCCACTCGATCGCGGTGCAGAACTTCAACGAGAACCTGTCGGTGCTCGTGATGCTGTGCCTGTACGCGGTGCTCGTATGGCTCGACGTGCCGGTCGGCGTCGTGATCGTGCTGTTCGGCACCTTCGTCTGCCTGACGATGTGGCTCGTGATGCGCCGCCACCAGGCGAACCAGCGCCAGTTCGATTCGGTCGCACTGATCGGCGAGGCGAAGCACTGACGCTCCCGTTCCCGCATGCCCGCGCCGGTTCCCGAACCGGCGCCTTGCCATCATGACGACGCATCCGATCCCCAACGTGCTGACGATCGCCGGCTCCGACTCCGGCGGCGGCGCAGGCATCCAGGCCGACCTGAAGACCTTCTCCGCGCTCGGCGCGTACGGCGCGAGCGTGATCACCGCACTGACCGCGCAGAACACGCGCGGCGTAACCGGCGTGCACGCGCCCGATGCCGCGTTCGTGACCGCGCAGCTCGATGCGGTGTTCGGCGACATCCGGATCGACGCGGTGAAGATCGGCATGCTCGCGAACGCGGAGATCGTCCGCGCGGTCGCCAGTGCGCTGCGACGCTACACGCCCCGCTACGTCGTGCTCGACACGGTGATGATCTCGAAAAGCTCGCACGCGCTGCTCGCGCCGGATGCGGTCGACGCGCTGCGCGGCGAACTGCTGCCGCTTGCCACGGTCGTCACGCCGAACCTGCCCGAGGCCGCCGCCCTGCTCGGCGACACGCCGGCCGTCACCGAAGACGACATGGTGCGCCAGGGTCGCGCGCTGCTGCAGACGGGCGCGCAAGCGGTGCTGATGAAAGGCGGCCACCTGCCGGACCACCACGCGAGCCCCGACTGGCTCGTCGACGCGACGCACACCGTGCGGCTCGACGGCCCGCGGGTGCCCGTCACCAATACGCACGGCACGGGCTGCACGTTGTCGTCGGCGATCGCCGCGCTGCTGCCGCGGCATCCCGATCTCGAAAGCGCCGTGCGCGAAGCGAAGACCTACCTGACCGGCGCGATCGCCGCGAGCGGCCGCCTCGACGTCGGCCACGGTGTCGGCCCCGTGCATCACTTCCACCGCTGGTGGTAAGCGCCGGCCCGCGCGCCCGTCAGTCGGCCTGTGCCGCGAACGCCTGCGCCCGCTCGGGCCAGTCGTCCGGCACGACGAAGCCGCGCGCGGTTTCGTGCCACGCGCCGTCGGCGCCTCGCCCGTAGACCCCGATCAACGCCGGCGCGTCGCGCGCCGTCAGCACCGCCGGCAG
>NZ_JAAGPL010000131.1:0-238 GCF_017104785.1 Burkholderia sp. Ac-20353
AACAAGCACGTGGAACGTCAGTGAAGAACACAGAAAACGAAGGACGCAAATGCAACCAGACAGTGAAAAAGGTAGTGGCAAACAAGAAAGTTAGAACCGAAAAGCGAAATCGAAAGATAATGAAGTAGACAATGGCGTAATTGTCGCGCGAAGTATGAAAAACAATATGGAAGAAGTGACTATCGGGATAGGCAGGAGCGTCGATTACTGTAGTCTGTTTTTTTTTTTTTTTTAATGT
>NZ_JAAGPL010000132.1:0-24717 GCF_017104785.1 Burkholderia sp. Ac-20353
TGCATGCATGCACAGCAGATGCGACGTCGATGATGACGCGCGCATGCATCGCCACATACGTCATACGGGTATTTCCGTAAGGGTCCCACGCAAAAAAAATTTGTAACGGCGGGTTCTGCGTGTCGTCGAAAACGCAGGTTCGAACGTCTAGGGAAGAAGGGGAGGCGGTGATGAATTTCGCGACGGCCGGCGCGTCCAACGCATCAGACGTTCCGGTGTTCGACGAGACACGACGGATGCAGTTTCGGCAGCTCGGGAGATCAATTGTAGAGCGACGAAGAAAGTTGTCCAACACGTGTATCGTCGATGACGAACTTCATACAACGAGTTCGTGAAAAAAAATAAGAAAGGGTTTAGGATGAATTCGAACGCGCTTGCTTCTGCGCAGTCACATGAAGGCAGGCACGTCTTCAGACTCAGGCGAGGGAGGTAGCATGGATATTTACAGCAGCTTCGCGAACCGCTTCGAAAAGACGCGAGAGGAAGAGTTCTCGCTGGAGGAGTATCTCGCGCTCTGCAAGAACGATCCATCCGCGTATGCTGCGGCTGGCGAACGCATGCTGGCTGCAATCGGGGAACCTGAACACATCGATACCCGCGTCGAGCCGCGCCTGTCGCGGATCTTTGCGAACAAGGTTATCAAGGTCTATCCCGCATTCCGTGAGTTCTACGGAATGGAGGAGGTGATCGAGCAGGTGGTGGCGTACTTCCGCCACGCCGCGCAAGGGCTCGAAGAGAAGAAGCAGATCCTTTATCTGCTCGGTCCGGTGGGCGGCGGCAAGTCGTCGATCGCCGAGCGTCTCAAGCAACTGATGGAACGCGTGCCGTTCTATTCGCTGAAGGGCTCGCCCGTCAACGAATCGCCGCTCGGGCTGTTCGACTACGACGAGGACGGGCCGATACTCGAGGAACAGTACGGCATTCCGCGCCGCTACCTGAAGAACATCCTGAGTCCGTGGGCCGTCAAGCGCCTGCACGAGTACAACGGCGACATCCGCCAGTTCCGCGTCGTGCGCCGCTATCCGTCGATCCTGCGGCAGATCGCGATCTCGAAGACGGAACCGGGCGACGAGAACAACCAGGACATCTCGTCGCTCGTCGGCAAGGTCGATATCCGCAAGCTCGAGCAATACGCGCAGGACGATGCCGATGCGTACAGCTACTCCGGCGGCCTGTGCCTCGCGAACCAGGGCCTGCTCGAGTTCGTCGAAATGTTCAAGGCGCCGATCAAGGTGCTGCACCCGCTGCTAACCGCGACGCAGGAAGGCAACTTCAAGGGCACCGAGGGCTTCGGCGCGATTCCGTTCGACGGGATCATCCTCGCGCACTCGAACGAGTCGGAATGGAAGGCGTTCAAGAACAACCGCAACAACGAGGCACTGCTCGACCGGATCTTCGTGGTGAAGGTGCCGTACTGCCTGCGCGTGTCGGAAGAGGTCAAGATCTACGAGAAGCTGATCCGCAACTCGTCGCTTGCCGAAGCCGTGTGCGCGCCGGGCACGCTGAAGATGATGTCGCAGTTCTCGGTGCTGTCGCGCCTGCACGAGCCGGAAAACTCGAGCCTGTTCTCGAAGATGCAGGTGTACGACGGCGAAAACCTGAAGGACACCGATCCAAAGGCGAAGTCGTACCAGGAGTATCGCGACTACGCGGGGGTCGACGAGGGCATGACGGGCGTGTCGACGCGCTTCGCGTTCAAGATCCTGTCGCGCGTGTTCAACTTCGATTCGACCGAGGTCGCGGCGAACCCCGTGCACCTGATGTACGTGCTCGAACAGCAGATCGAACGCGAGCAGTTCCCGCCGGAAACCGAGCAGAAGTACCTGTCGTTCGTGAAGGACGTGCTCGCGTCGCGCTATGCGGACTTCATCGGCAAGGAGATCCAGACGGCCTACCTCGAGTCGTATTCGGAATACGGGCAGAACATCTTCGATCGCTACGTCACGTATGCGGACTTCTGGATCCAGGATCAGGAATTCCGCGATCACGACACGGGCGAGAGCTTCGACCGCGCGGCGCTGAATGCGGAGCTGGAGAAGATCGAGAAGCCGGCGGGCATCAGCAATCCGAAGGATTTCCGCAACGAGATCGTGAACTTCGTGTTGCGTGCGCGGGCCGCGAACGCCGGCAAGAACCCGGTGTGGACGAGCTACGAAAAGCTGCGCGTCGTGATCGAGAAGAAGATGTTCTCGAATACCGAGGAACTGTTGCCGGTCATTTCGTTCAACGCGAAGGGCTCGGCCGAGGAGCAACGCAAGCATGAGGACTTTGTGAACCGGATGGTCGCGAAGGGCTATACGCCGAAGCAGGTGAGGCTGCTTTGCGACTGGTACCTGCGGGTACGCAAGTCGTCATGACCTGCGTCACGCAGCGCCCGTGCGGCCGGGCCGCACGGGCATCTTCAGAGACGCCGCCCGCATGACGGGAGATGGCATGTGCGGCGAGCGTCCCGGCATATCGACATTCGAGCGGGAGACCGGGCGTGCTTCATCAAATCATCGACCGCAGGCTAGCCGGCAAGAACAAGAGCATTGCCAATCGCGAACGCTTTCTGCGTCGCGTCAAGAACTACATTCGTCGTGCCGTGTCGGACGCGGTGCGCGACCGTAGCATCAAGGATATCCAGAGCACGCAGAGCATCACGATTCCGCGCAAGGACATCGCGGAACCGACGTTCCGGCACGGGCCGGGCGGACGCCGCGAGTACGTGCATCCGGGCAACGAGGATTACGTGCGCGGCGACAAGATCCCGCGTCCGCAAGGTGGCGCGGGCGGCGGTGGCAGTCAGGCCAGCAACGAGGGCGAAGGGCAGGACGACTTCGTGTTCGAGCTGTCGCGCGACGAGTTCATGCAGTACTTCTTCGACGATCTCGAGTTGCCGCGCCTCGTGAAGACGCACCTGCTGACGGTGCCGAGCTGGAAGAACGTGCGCGCGGGCTGGGCGGCGGAAGGCACGCCGAACAACATCGACATCGTGCGTTCGCTGCGGAGCGCGCTCGGGCGCCGCATCGCGCTCGGCTCGCCGCTCGTCAACGAGCTACGCGAGCTCGAAGCGCAGCTCGAGGCGCTCAAGCACGACACCGAAGACCGGCGCGCGGAAATCGCCACGCTCGAGGACCAGATCCATCACCTGAAGGGCCGCATCTGGCGGATCCCGTTCATCGACCCGTTCGACCTGCGCTATATCAACCGCGTGAAGCAGCCGCAGCCGTCGAGCCAGGCCGTGATGTTCTGCCTGATGGACGTGTCGGGTTCGATGGACGAGCAGCGCAAGGATCTCGCCAAGCGCTTCTTCATCCTGCTGTACCTGTTCCTGAAGCGTAACTACGAGCGCATCGAGGTGGTGTTCATCCGCCACCACACGCGCGCGGAGGAAGTCGACGAGGACACGTTCTTCCATTCGACCGAAAGCGGCGGCACGGTCGTATCGAGCGCGCTCGAGCTGATGCGCAAGGTGATGAACGAGCGCTATTCGCCGACTGAATGGAACATTTACGGTGCGCAGGCGTCCGACGGCGACAACTGGACCGACGATTCGCCGAAGTGTCGCAAAATCCTGGAAGAGGATATCCTCACGAAGACGCGTTACTTCGCGTACATCCAGGTCGCACCGGAAGAGCAGAACTTGTGGCTTGAGTACGCGCAGCTGATGCAGTCGCAACCGCATCTCGCGATGAAAAAAGTGGAATCGGCTGCCGATATTTACCCGGTGTTTCGCGAATTGTTCGAAAAGCAGGTGGAAATGTCATGACAAGCCGCCACCTGCACAGCGAATCGCGCGGCTACCAGCCGCACCGATCCGGCGACGACACCGCAGGCCATGCCGCGACGCAGCAAAGCGGCCGGGCCGAATCGTCGACGCCGTCCGCCGATATGCCCGGTGCCGGGCAGAAGGAAGCGCGTATGAACGTTGCCGATCGCAGGCCGCTGCCGTGTCCGTCCGACTGGACCTTCGAGCTGCTCGAGGAATACGACACGCACATTGCGCAGGTCGCCGAGCAGTATGAGCTCGACATCTACCCGATCCAGCTCGAGCTGATCAGCGCCGAGCAGATGATGGACGCGTACGCGTCGGTCGGGATGCCAGTCAACTACCGGCACTGGTCGTTCGGCAAGCACTTCCTGTCGACCGAGAAGAGTTACCGCCGCGGCCAGATGGGGCTCGCGTACGAGATCGTCATCAACTCGAATCCGTGCATCGCGTACCTGATGGAAGAGAACACGATGACGATGCAGGCGCTCGTCATCGCACACGCGGCATACGGTCACAACTCGTTCTTCAAGGGCAACTACCTGTTCCGGTTGTGGACCGATGCGCACGCAATCATCGACTATCTCGTCTATGCGAAGAACTACGTCGCGGAATGCGAGGAGCGCTATGGCCTCGACCGTGTCGAGGAACTGCTCGACTCGTGCCACGCGCTGATGAACTACGGCGTCGACCGCTACAAGCGGCCGCAGAAGCCGTCGCTGTCGAAGGAAGCGGCGCTGCGCCGCGAACGCGAGGCGTACATGCAGTCGCAGATCAACGAACTGTGGCGCACGCTGCCGAACAAGAAGCCCGAGCTGGCCGAGGAGCAGGAAGGGCGCTATCCGCCGGAGCCGCAGGAGAACCTGCTGTATTTCGCGGAGAAGAACGCGCCGCTGCTCGAGCCGTGGGAGCGGGAAGTGATCCGCATCGTGCGCAAGATCGGCCAGTATTTCTATCCGCAGCGGCAGACCCAGGTGATGAACGAAGGCTGGGCGACGTTCTGGCATTACACGTTGCTCAACACGCTGTACAACCAGGGCAAGCTGGCCGACGGCTTCATGATGGAGTTCCTGCATTCGCACAGCAACGTGATCTACCAGCCGCCCGTCACGAAGCCGTACTACAGCGGGATCAACCCGTATGCGCTCGGCTTCTCGATGATGAGCGACATCCGGCGGATCTGCGAAGCGCCGACGGACGAGGACTACAAGTGGTTCCCCGAGATCGCGGGTACCCCGTGGCTGCCGGCGCTGCACTATGCGATGCGCAACTTCAAGGACGAGAGCTTCATCGCGCAGTATCTGTCGCCGCACCTGATCCGCGAGATGCGGCTGTTCTCGGTGCTTGACGACGACATGCGCGATTCGCTCGAAGTGTCCGCGATTCACGACGACTTCGGCTACCAGTATGTGCGACAGTCGCTGTCGCGGCAGTACGACATCCACCACCGCGAGCCGAACATCCAGGTGTGGGCGGTTAATACGCGCGGCGACCGCAGCCTCACGCTGCGCCACTTCATGACCGACAACCGGCATCTGTCGAACGACAGCGAGGAGGTGCTCAAGCACATGGCGCGGCTGTGGCAGTTCGACGTGTACCTGGAAAGCGTCGACGAGGCGGGCACCGTGCGCAAGCGCTACGAGTGCCGGTACACGCCGCCGGAGATCCGCCTGTGAGCGTGACCGCTCGCGCGGACCTTGCATTGAACGCCAGCCTGCGGGCTGGCGTTTTCATTTGACGATGCACCGGCCCGGGAAAATTCGTCTCCATCCGGACGAACCCGGAAAGCCCGTTACTTTGCATTTCGCTAGAATCCCGGAGCGCGATGCGCCGGAACCGGTGCCACGCACATCCGCACGCGGCGGTGTCGCAGCCGCCACGCCTCGAAAAACCAACAAGGAACAGACCATCCCATGGACGTCCAGACCGACCAAGCCGTGCTGTCCGTGCACGATACCCGGCGGCGCGTATTCGCGATCGTCGGCGCCTCATCGGGCAACCTCGTCGAGTGGTTCGACTTCTACATCTACTCGTTCTGCGCGCTGTACTTCGCGCCTGCGTTCTTCCCGAGCGGCAACACGACGACGCAGTTGCTGAACACGGCCGGCGTGTTCGCGGCGGGTTTCCTGATGCGTCCGATCGGCGGCTGGCTGTTCGGCCGCATCGCCGATCGGCACGGCCGCCGCACCGCAATGATGATCTCGGTGCTGATGATGTGCGGCGGCTCGCTCGTGATCGCGGTGATGCCGACCTACGCGCAGATCGGCGCGTTCGCGCCGCTGCTGCTGCTGGTCGCGCGGCTGTTCCAGGGGCTGTCGGTGGGAGGCGAGTACGGCACCAGCGCGACCTACATGAGCGAGGTCGCGCTGAAGGGGCGGCGCGGCTTCTTCGCGTCGTTCCAGTACGTGACGCTGATCGGCGGCCAGCTGTGCGCGCTGCTCGTGCTCGTGATCCTGCAGCAGACGCTGTCGAACGCGGAACTGAAGGCGTGGGGCTGGCGCATTCCGTTCGTGGTCGGCGCGGCGGCCGCGCTGATTTCGCTGTACCTGCGCAAGTCGCTCGACGAGACGTCGACGAGCGAGTCGCGCGACAAGAAGGACGCCGGCACGATCCGCGGCGTATGGCAGCACAAGGGCGCGTTCTTCACGGTGGTCGGCTTCACTGCCGGCGGCTCGCTGATCTTCTACACGTTCACGACGTACATGCAGAAGTACCTCGTGAACACGGCCGGCATGCATGCGAAGACGGCCAGCAACGTGATGACGGTCGCGCTGCTCGTCTACATGCTGCTGCAGCCGGTGTTCGGCGCGCTGTCCGACCGGATCGGCCGCCGCACGTCGATGATCCTGTTCGGCGTGTGCTCGGTGATCGGCACGGTGCCGCTGATGCATGCGCTGAAGGACGTGCAGAGCCCGGTCGCCGCGTTCGTGCTGATCACGGTCGCGCTCGCGATCGTCAGCTTCTATACGTCGATCAGCGGCCTTATCAAGGCCGAGATGTTCCCGCCCGAAGTGCGCGCGATGGGCGTCGGCCTGTCGTATGCAGTCGCGAACGCGATCTTCGGCGGTTCGGCCGAGTACGTCGCGCTGTGGTTCAAGTCGATCGGCCGCGAGGAGACGTTCTACTGGTATGTGACAGCGCTGTGCGCGATCTCGCTGATCGTGTCGTACCTGATGCGCGATCCGAGCAAGGAAGGGTATCTGCGTCACGAGCCGTGATCCGCCGCGTCGCGCTTCGGTGAGACATGAACGGCGTTCCGCACGATGCGGGACGCCGTTTTTTTTGAGGGGGCGGACAGCACGATGGCGCGAACCCGCGCAAGCTCATCGCGCCGCATGCGATAAGGATATCGAAATCGCTTTGTTGCCGGCGTTGGGCGATCCGCTTAATCTGAACCCGTAGTTCGTGTGACACCTCCTTGACTGGGATTCGCGCCCGCTGCTTGCAGTGGGCGTTTTTTTTGCGTGCATGGCGCGGCGGCCGCTGAACGGTGCCAGCCGCCGGCGCAATCGTGCATACGCGTGCACGTTTCCTGCTGATTCCCGTCGCCCAATCCTCGCTCGTAACACATCTCTGGCCGCCGCACAACTTGCGTATGCCGCCTTTATTGGCGCGTCAAATGGCGACGCGGCAAATGAAATTCTGCCCTTCATTGAGATTCGGAAGAGATTTATATTGATTTATTAAGATCTGTCTTATTTGATTCTTTGGATATTGATGTTGGTTTAGTACTTGTCTGAACCTTCGTGATTATTGTTTGTTAAATCACCTTTCTGGCTAAAAAGTTTCGTGAAAATTACGCGTGGATTCGTTCGGTCGTCTGGTCAGTCGTGACATCCGAAAGGAACCCGTTTACATCGGCGGCGTTCGTTGGCGGCCGTAGGCATGCACGGCAGCATGCGATCGACTCGCCGCGTGGCTTCGACGCCGCAGCAGGCAGGCGCAGTCGGGAATTCAAAAGGATCGCGTATGAAAGTCTGCGATTACTTCGCTATCGAGCGGCTTTCGCGTGGGTGAAAAATCGACGCCAAATTTCAAACTTGTACTATATCAAACCGGGTTGACAGCAAATAGAATTGCTTCGTCGTCGAATTCAGGGTGCAGTACTCGGAGTGCTTGTTTCCTGAATTGTCGGCCCGATCGATGTCATTCATGCCTCCGGTTTCAGGAAAGAGACGGGAGCGTGGCTCGGTCGGCGGTGTTTCAAGTCGAAAATCAATCCACATGGAAGCAGAGAAATGAAAAAAGACTTTGTTCGTTGCTGTGTGGCGCTCGGCATTGCCGGCGCCGTAGGGGTTCCGTCGCTGGCGCACGCGTACGACGGCCAGATCGACTTCACCGGCAGCATCTCGGATGTCACCTGCAACATCAACGGCGAGGCGCCCGGCCTAGGCAACCGGACGGAGGTTTCACTCGGCGACCGGATCAGCCCGTCCGCGTTCACCACGGTCGGCGCGACGCCGAGGATTGCCAATTTCGATCTGAAGATCGGCGGCAATTCGGGCTGCACCAACGACACCAAGGTCGTGATCGACTTCGATCCGGCCGCGGTGAATATCAATCCGGCGACCGGCAACCTGAAGCTCGTCGGCACGAAGCCGGCAACGGGCGTCGAGATCGAGATCAAAGACGCCGGCAACGGCAAGTCCGGCAAGATCTGGCTCGGCAAGCCGCAGAGCACGACCGACGTCCAGGAGGCGCAAGTCAAGAACAACACGGCGACGCTGTCCTATTCGGCCGCCTATGTCTCGACGGTCGACAAGGATTCGATCACGACGGGTTCGGGTAATTCGTTCATCCGCTACTCGCTCGCGTACTACTGATCGTGATTTCGCCTACTCATGCCATGACGACGTCAAGGCGTCTTCTCGGACTCGTCGCGACGGCCTGCATCGTGGCATGGGTCGCCTGCGCCTCGCCGGCGCAGGCGGCACTCGTGCTGCAGGGAACCCGCGTCGTCTTTCCCGAGCAGGCGCGCGACGTGACGCTGCGGGTCGAGAACACCGGCGACCAGCCTGTGCTTGCGCAGAGCTGGATCGATGACGGCCGGGTTGATGTCCCCCCGGAGAAATTACAGGTGCCGTTCATCGTCGCGCCTTCTGTCGCGCGCATCGAACCCGCGAAGAGTCTCGCATTACGTATCACTCACACGCAGGAGCCGTTGCCCGAGGATCGCGAATCGGTGTTCTGGCTCAACGTGCTCGAGGTGCCCACCGTCGGCGCGGAAGAGGAAAACCGGCTGCGTTTCGCGTTCCGCACGCGCATCAAGCTGTTCTATCGGCCCACGGCGTTGCGCGAAGGCGCCGACCTGGCCTCCGACCAGCTGGCCTGGAAGCTGGCGCCGGCCGAACCGTCCGCAAACGGGCGGCACGGCGGGTCCGTGGGCGTGGCGCTCGAAGTGTCGAATCCGACGCCGTATTACATATCGTTCGGCCGGGTCGAGAGCGACATCGGCGGCCCGTACGTATCGGGCGGCGGCGGCATGGTCGCGCCATTCGGCACCGCGCGGTTTCCTTTACCGGGCGTGACGGCGCGCACGCGCCGCCATGCGTCCGTGCGCTTCATGACGATAGACGATTTCGGCGGGCGCACGACAACCACCAGAACGCTGGCGGACTGATCGCTTCGGACAAGCAACACTGATCCAGGAACGACAGCGTATTTCGAAACGCCGGCGAGCATAGCTCGGAACGTTTCGTCATCCATAACATTTCGGGCTTGCATGCGAAAATTGGCAGAATTTCCGTTGCCGGACGGACGACAACAATCTGCGTCGCGGTGTCGCCGCGCAGCGCATCCTCGCGCGATTGCCGCGGCGATCGCCTCCGTCTTCACGCCGATGGCGATGGCGGGGACGATCTCGGGCACGGTCGCGGAAGCGAGGCCGAAGGCTGACGATACGATTGGATTGTCGCGCGACGAGGTGTTGCTCGACGGCGCGAACCTCGCCGAGGCCTCGCCACGCGTCGCGTCGGCGCCGAAAACGGTCCGTTTCGACGAATCGATGATGATGTATGGCGCGGACAGCACGCCGATCGACACGAAGCCGTTCGAAAAAGCGAACGTCGTGACGCCGGGCCGGTACCGGATCGACATCGTCGTCAACGGGCAGTGGCGCGGCATCGAGG
This sequence comes from Burkholderia sp. Ac-20353, assembly GCF_017104785.1. NCBI lineage: Bacteria > Pseudomonadati > Pseudomonadota > Betaproteobacteria > Burkholderiales > Burkholderiaceae > Burkholderia > Burkholderia sp. Ac-20353. The sequence goes on from NZ_JAAGPL010000132.1 coordinate 9,880, forward strand.
AAGTCACGTTTGAACGCGTCGACGGCAGCGAGAGTGCACTGCCGTGCTACGACCGCGCGTTGCTGCAGCGGGTCGGCATCGATCTCGAGCGGAGCGCCCGCGGCCAGGGAGACGACGCGACGCCGAACCCGATGCCCGACGGGCTCGTCTGCGACCCGCTCGTCCGCTACGTGCCGGGCGGCGAAATGTCGTTCGATGCGGCGGAGCAAAAGCTGTACGTGACGGTGCCGCAGTTCTACCTGCGCCTGTCGACGGCGACGACCTACGTCGATCCGGCGAACTGGACGAGCGGCGTGCCGGCCGGCCTGCTCAACTACAACGCGAACGTGTTCAACTCGCGTTCGCACGGGTACGACTTCACGCAGCTGTACACAGGTCTCAATATGGGCCTGAATATCGGTGCGCTGCGTTTCCGGCACAACGGAAACCTGACCTGGTCGCAGTCCGGCGGCACGCGCTATCAGCGCGGCAACATCTACGCGCAGACCGACCTGCCGCGCTGGCGGGCGCAGCTGCTCGTCGGTGAAAGCTCGACAAGCGGCGCATTGTTCGACGCGATCTCGTTTCGCGGCGTGCAGATCGAGAGCGACGACCGGATGATGCCCGACCTGCAACGCTATTACGCGCCCGTGGTGCGTGGCGTCGCGCAGTCGAACGCAAAGGTGTCGGTCTACCAGCGCGGCTATCTCGTCCACGAGACGACCGTGGCGCCCGGCCCGTTCGCGCTCGACGACTTGCGGGTCATGAGCTACGGCGGCGACCTCAACGTCACGATCACCGAGGCGAACGGCGAGACGCGCAGTTTCGTCGTGCCGTTCGCGACGACGGTGCAACAGTTGCGGCCCGGCACGACCCGCTTCAGCGCGATGGCGGGACGTGCGATCGACCTGGGCTCGAATATCGGCGAGCAGTACGCGGGGCAGTTCACGCTCCAGCATGGCATCAGCAACGCGATGACCGCGTATGGCGGTGCGGCGTTCGCGACCCGCTACCAGTCGGTGCTGGCCGGCGTCGCGCTCAACACGGCGATCGGCGGCATCTCGGCGGACGTGACCATGGCGCGCACCCAGCCGCACGGCGCCGAGCGGCTCAACGGCACGAGCGTGCGCGTGTCGTACAGCAAGAACCTGCCGAACAGCGGCACGAACTTCTCGCTGCTCGCGTATCGCTATTCGACGAAGGGGTTTCTGGGCCTGCGCGACGCGCTGCAGTTGAACGCGCGCGACTGGCGGATCGACGACATGGCGCGCTTCTCGCGGATGCGCAATCGCGTCGACGTCAATCTGAGCCAGCAGCTCGGGCGTGCCGGCAACGTCTATCTGAACGGCTCCGCGATCAGCTACTGGGGCCGCTCGGGGCAAACGCTCAGTTTCACGCTCGGCTACAGCACGCAGTGGCGCGACATGACGCTGACCACCTCGCTGCAGCGCGTGCGCAACGTCGCCGCCGGCCCCGCGGCGTTCGCGCGCGATTCGACCGCCACGCTCGCGAGCGTGAACCTGTCGATCCCGCTTGGCCGCAATTCCCGTTACGCGCCGACGCTGAACCTGCTCACGACACACGACAGCCAGGCCGGGACCAGCGCGGCGACCGGGTTGTCCGGGCGCTTCGGCGCGGCGGGCGACGGTTCGTATTCGATGTCGGCATCGCATGACGGCAACAACCGGAGTACGTCCGGCAGCGTCGGGGTCGGCTACCGGTTGCCGGTCGCGACGGTTGCGGCGAACGTCAGCATGGGGAGCGGCTACCAGCAGGCGTCGGCCAGCGCTGCGGGCGGCCTCGTGCTGCATCGCGGCGGCCTGACGCCCGGGCCGACGCTCGGCGAGACGATCGGCGTCGTGAGCGCACCACATGCGCGCGGCGCGCGGATCGGCAGTACGAACGCCTACGTGAATCGATCCGGCTATGCGATCGTGCCGAGCCTCGTGCCGTACCAGTTGAACAACGTCGATCTCGATCCGAAGGCCGTGGCGGACGACGTCGAGCTGAAAGTCTCGACGCGCAGCGTCGCGCCGCGCGCGGGCGCGGTCGTGATGCTGTCGTACGACACGCTGAAGGCGCGCGCGCTGCTGATCGATGCGACGCTGCAGGACGGTCGCCCGCTGCCGTTTGCCGCCCGCGCGTTCGATGCGAAAAGCGGCGCGCAGCTCGGCGTCGTCGGGCAGGGCAGCCGCCTGTTCATCCGCAGCGGGGAGGCCGACGGGCAGCTTCAGGTGAAATGGGGCGATCGCCCGGATCAGCAGTGCGCACTCGACTATGCGGTGCCGTACGACCGTCTGGCGGATACCAATTACGTCACGCTCACGCGCGTGTGTCGCCCAGCCGCGTTGCCGCCGCTGGCGGGCGCGGCCATCACGGAGCCGTGAGCCGATGCGTATTGCATTCCTTCGTTTTGCATTGCCGGCGCTCCGGCGTGCGGACAATTCGTGCAACCGTCGCATACGCCGCGTTGCAAGCTGCTTTGCAAGTCGCTTCGCACACCCATACCGTTTCGCACGTGCGGCGGCCGTCGTACTGGCCGTATCCGCGCTGCCGCGCGCTGCGGATGCCGGGCTGTCCGTTGTCGGCACGCGCTTTGTCTATACGAGCGATGCGAGAGCGCTGGCGATCTCCGCGCGCAACCTCGGCGATGCACCGATTCTCGTGCAGGCCTGGCTCGACGACGGGCGTGCGGACGCCGATCCGAGCGTGATGCGCGTGCCGTTCGTTGTGACGCCGCCGCTCACGCGGGTGGAGCCGAAGCAGCGGCTGGCGTTTCGCGTGCAAGCGGTCGGCCAGGAACTGCCGGCCGACCGGGAGTCGCGCTACTGGATCAACCTGCTCGAGGTGCCGCCTGCCGCCGAGCACGACGACAACACGCTGCGCATCGCCTATCGGCTGAGGATGAAGGTGCTGTTCCGGCCGATCGGCCTCGCCGGCACGCCGCGGGAGGCACCGGACCGGCTGCGCTGGACGCTCGCAGCCGCGCAGTCGCAATCGTCGCTCGTGGCGACCAATCCGTCGCCGTACTACGTGACGCTGACGCGCGTCGAGACGCGCGGCGCGGCGCTCGCGCTCGCGGGCGGCGCGATCGACGTCGCGCCGTTCGGCCAGGTCGAGATTCCGCTCGGCGTGCCGCCCGGCACGGGGCCGGACGAGATCGTGTTCGACGCGGTCGGCGACGACGGCGTGGTGCGCACGCGCCGGGCGACGCTCGCGCCGCCATGACCGCCGCGCAACGTTGCGCGTGAACGCTTGCAGTACCCGTGCTGCCCGGGATCGGCAGAGATTCAATCATGACTAGGAAAAACGATAATGAACAAGACCTACGTTCTGGTCTGGAATGGCAGCCAGGGAATCTGGCAAGTGGCCGGCGAACGGGTGCGCCGGCGCGGCAAGTCGGCAACGCGCGCGAGCGTCGTCGCCGTGCTTGCGTGGCTCGCGGGCAGTGTGCTGACCAGCGCACATGCGCTGCCGGTGGGCGAGAAGGTCGTGATGGGGAAGGCGGACATCCACCGCTTCGACAATGACCGTCAGATGTCGATCAACCAGCATACCGACAAGCTGATCACCGAATGGACGTCGTTCGGCGTCGACGGTGGGCAGCGCGTTACGTTCAACCAGCCGTCGACGTCGTCGATCGCGCTCAACCGGGTCGTTGGCCGGGACGGGAGCCAAATCCACGGCAACATCGATGCGAATGGCCGCGTGTTTCTCGTCAATCCGAACGGCATCGTGTTCGGCAACACGGCCCACGTCAACGTGGGCGGGCTCGTGGCGTCGACGCTCGACATCAGGAACGAAGATTTCGACGCCGGTCGTTTTCGGTTCGTCGGTACCTCGTCGAGTGGCGTCTCGAGAACCGTCACGAACTACGGTCAACTGACAGCCAGCGAGGGCGGTGCGATCGCGCTGCTCGGCGCGCAGGTCACAAACCGCGGGACAGTGCTCGCGCAGATGGGCGCGATCGCGCTGGGCGCGGGCGACGACGTGACATTGAATTTCGACGGTCGCAAGCTGCTCAGCGTGGAGATCGACAAAGGGGCTGTCGACGCACTCGTCAGCAACAACCGGTTGCTGAAGGCCGATGGCGGGCTGGTGCTGATGAGCGCGAAGACCGCCGATCAAGTGCTGCGCACGGTCGTCAACAACCAAGGCAGTATTGAGGCGCGGACCTTGCGGAACAACGCCGGCCGGATCGTGCTGGACGGCAACGACGCGGGCGTCGTCAACGTCGCGGGCTCGCTGAATGCGAGCGCGGCAGCGCAAGAGGACGGCGGCACGGTCGAGACCCGCGGCGCCGACGTGAGGGTCGCGCTAGGCGCAACGGTCGACACGCGGTCGACGTACGGCCGAACGGGGGTGTGGCGTATCGCATCGTCCGACGTGACGATGCAGCCCGGTGCGAACAAGCCGGGCACGATCGTCGCCGACACGCTGTCGCGCAATCTCGGCATGACCAACGTCGAGCTCGTTTCCGAGCGCGGCGACCTGTCCGCTAATGGTCCAGTGACCTGGGCGAGCGACCATCGACTGAAGCTCGTCAGCCGGCACGGCGACGTCGCAGTCAATGGCGCGCTGCGCGCAAGCGGCGCGAACGCGAGCGTTGCGCTCGCCGCTGCGAAGGACGTGCTGATTGCGGCGCCGATCGCGTTGACCGGCGTGAACGCGAAGATGACGCTCGACTATGGCGGCGCGTACGCGATCGGCAAGGGTGTGGCGGTGACGCTGTCGGGCCTCGGTGCGGGTTTCGAGTCGAATGGCCTCCGTTACACCGTGATTCATAACCTCAACCAGTTGCAGGCTGTCAACGCGAATCTCGACGGATTCTACGTGCTCGGCAACGACATCGCGGGCTCGTACTACGGAACCTCGCTTCGCACGCTCGGCAGCAGCAGGTCGTTCGCCGGCGTATTCGATGGCCTTGGCAACACGCTCAGCAACCTGACGATCACGAGCAACGATCCGTATGCAGGCGTGTTTGGCAGCAACACGGGCCGGCTCGCGAACCTCAACCTGAAATCGCTGCGCGTGAGCGCGAGCATGGGCGTCGGTTCGACCGCAATCGGCGGCCTCGTGGGCGAAAACCGCGGCACGGTCGACAACGTGACGGCGACCGGCATGCAGGTGAGCGCCGGCGCGACCCGTAGCAACGCGCTGGGCGGTCTGATCGGCATCAACCGTGGTCAGGTCGACGGGGCGTCGTTCACCGGAACGGTGTCGGGCAACAGCATGACCTATGCGGCAGGCGGCCTGATCGGCGAGAACGACGCACGGTTCTTCGGCGGCGATGTGTCCGACAGCATGGCCAACGCGACGGTGTCGGGCGGCCAGTCGAACGTGGCGGCGATCGGCGGCTTCGTCGGCGTGAACCGCGGCGGCAAGATCCGCAATTCGTCGAGCCTCGGCAACACGAACGGGGCGTATCTTTCCGGCGTGAACGTTGGTGGTTTCGTCGGCGCCAACCTGTCCGGCAAGCTCGACAACGTGTCCGCATCGGGGCGCACCACGGGCGGCACGGGCGGCTTGGTGGGCGGTCTCGCCGGCTTCAACGGCGGCGACCTCGTTCATTCGAATGCGACCGGCCTGGTCGACGGCCGCTACGCGGCCGCGATCGGCGGTTTCGTCGGCCTGAACCAGGGGACGATCACCGACAGCAAGGCAATGGGCGCGGTGTCGTCGGCCTCGACCAGCGCGCTGGGCGGGTTCGTCGGCATCAACCAGGGCCGCGATTCGCTGATCGACATGGCCGAGGCGCACGGCACGGTGTCCGGCGGCCAGGGCAACATCGGCGGGTTCGTCGGTCGGCACGTCGACGGCACGATTTCGCACTCGGTGGCGCGCGGCAAGACGACGGGCGGCAGCAACAGCAAGATCGGCGGCTTCGTCGGCTTCAACGAAGGCACGCTCGCGGACGTCGACGCTAGCGGCGATGTCGTCGGAGGCTCGTCTTCGTCGGTCGGCGGCTTTGCCGGCGTCAACTCCTTGTCGGGCACGATCAAGTTCGCGGCGGCGACCGGCGAAGTCCGGGGGAGCACGTCGAGCGAGGTCGGCGGCTTCGCAGGCGTCAACGACGGGCTGGTGTCCGACGCGTCGGCATCCGGCCCGGTCACCGGGGGCTGCTATGCGACGCTCGGCGGTCTGGTCGGGCTGAACACGGGTGTCGTCGAGCGTTCGGTCGCAAGCGGTCGCGTCAACGGCTCGAATCTGTGGTCCTGGCGCCAGACCTATGGCGGGCTCGCCGGTGTCAATCGCGGCGAGATCCGCCATAGCGGCACCTCAGGGGACGCCGCGGCGGTGCAACTGGTGGGCCTCAACCTGGGTTCGATCGAGTAACGCGGTGCAGCGCGGGCGCCATCGGCAGATCGGCGCCCGCCGCACCATGACGGGAAACAGCATGAAGACCCTCTTTCAGATGACTGGGCGACGCGCCCGCGCCGCGTTGCGCGGGCTCGTCGCAGCCGGCTGCGCGTTCCTCGGCAGCGCGCATGCGGACATGGACGTGATGGCGTACGACTGCACGTTCAGCAACGTCAGCGCGAATGCCTGGCGCGAGATAAATAGCCTGACCAACTCGACGCCGGTCGGGACGGTCCTGTATGAGCGCACCGTATCGCTTTTCATCGACTACAAGTATGGCCCTGGGGCACCGGAGAAGCACGAGCTGGTGAGCGCCGGGCACTGGTTGCTGGGCAGCCAGGTCCCGTATGGTATCGCGGACACGAACGTCGACGGAATCGGTTTCCAATGGGTCGGCGTATCGAATCTGACCGAAGAGCGTACCTTAGCGCAGCGCACCCGTCCGGTCGCATTTTCGAAGAGCGCGATTGTGCGGCCCTCGCACTCGCCGTCGGACGGCAACGCCATGGTGGCGGTCTATCGTCAGAGGCTGATTCTTCAGAAGCCCGCCTCGCAGCTGCCGGCCGGTGAACTCGTCGTCAACGATCTGCCGGGCAATCAGACTGTCATGCTCTACGCGCTCGATCTGCCGATCGGTACCGTGTCGCTCGGAGGCGACGTGGATGTGCCCGCAGTCATGAACCCGCCGGGTCGTTGCAAGAATACGAAGAGCTATAGCGGGATGGGCAACCTCACGATCGGCGGCGGTCCGATCGTGGTGCCGAAGAAATGCGAGATCGTGGACAACTGGATCGTCCCGGTCAATCTCGGCCATTTCGCGATCAGCCAATTCGCGGCCCCGAATGCGACTTCGCCATTCGTCGATTTCAACATTACGCTCAATCAATGCGCGGCCGCGGCCAAACCGACGATCAGTTTCCGCGACAAGGCCGTCACGCCGAACGCGGACCCGACGCTGCTGCAGTTGAGCGGACCGAGCGGAACCGCGCTGGCGACCGGATTCAACATCGTGATGACGCACGGAGTGACCGGGGAGCGGATCGTGCTTGGCGAACCGGCGACGGCGCGGCAATATCCGATGCAGCGCAACGGTGACTCGGCCGTGATGCCGCTGCGCGCGCAATACATCCGGACCGGCGCGGCCGGCGAGCTCAGGCCGGGCTACGCGGGTGGCGGGCGGAATTCACGTTCACCTTTCCGTGACGCACGTTGCCGTTGCGGTGCCAGGCGTGTTCGTTTGCAGCGGTCCTGCAATGGGCGGTCTTTTGCATGCCGCGCGGCAACTGCGACGCGTCGCGCGCTGGCGTCGTCCACGCTGGCGCGACGTGATCCGCGTGGGGCGTCCGTCGACAAGCCCGGCCGGATGTGCATCCATGAGCTCGGGCGATACAATTGGCTCAGCCTGTCCGAGGGCGATACCCGATTCCCGAGATCCGATGAAAGAACAACAAACTTCCATTCCGCGAACCCTTCCGCGGCTGACGATCCTGCTGGCCGTCGTGAACACCGCCGTCTTTCTGCTGATGTGGCGGCAGGCATCGTTCGACAGCCTGTCGAACAGCCTGCTGCTCGACTGGGGCGCCAATTTCGCGCCGTACACGCTGACGGGCCAGCCGTGGCGGCTGCTGACCAGCGCGTTCCTGCATGGCGGCTGGCAGCATCTGCTGCTGAACCTCTACATGCTGGTTGTGCTCGGCAGCGTGCTCGAGCGCGTGGGCGGCTCGACACGGTTCGGCGTCACGTATCTGCTGTCCGCACTCGGCGGCTCGCTTGCGAGCGCGCTGTGGTACGGGTATCACGAGGTCAGCAGCATGAGCTTCGCGTTCGGCGTCGCGCTGCCGACGAGCGGCATACAGCCGGTCGTCAGCGTCGGCGCATCGGGTGCGCTGATGGGGCTCGCCGGCGCGGCCGGCGCGTTCGCGCTGCGCATGGACCTGGAGCGCGGCCGCGCGGCGCCCATGATCATCGACCTCAAGGCGGTGGCCCAGGTGATCGTGATCAACCTGGTGTCGGGGTTCTTCATTTCCGGCATCGATCAGGCTGCGCACGTTGGCGGCGTGGTGACGGGCTTTGTCGTCGGCTGGGTGCTGTACCGCGCGCAGGCGTCTGGCCGGACGCCCGCCGGCGTCGTCCTGCCGTTCGCAGTCGCGGTAGTCGGCAGCGCCGCGATGCTCGGCGCGGCGCAGTACGCGTCCAGCGCCGATCTGAAGGAGATGCGCATCGACGTCGACCGCGACCGCGCGCAGCAAGCGGACCAGCAGAACGACCAGCAGACGGATCAACAGGAAAGCGGCGCGATCGCCGCGCAGAGTCGCGACGACGAGCAGCATCGGCCCGCGTCCGTATTACCGTAGCCACCGTCATCACGAAACCCGCAGAGCAAAGCAGCATTTCTTGGTTCGAATCCGCACGGCCCGCTGATACGTTAGCGGCTTCACGGCATCACCCGCCGTGAACTTCCTCGAACCGGCCCGCCGCGTGATCCGCGGCGGCGCTCATAACAAGTGGGCTGTGCTCATGAAATTCCACACTCTCGCCGCGTGGCTCGTCGGAGCCGCGCTCGTCACCGCTGGCACCGCCGCGCACGCGGACCGCCTCGATGACATCAAGAAAGCCGGCGTGCTGCGCGTCGCGACGTTCGACAGCAACCCGCCGTTCGGTTTCGTCGACGCGAAGAACCACCACGTCGTCGGCCTCGACGTCGACTACGCGAAAGCACTTGCGGACAAGCTCGGCGTGAAGCTGCAACTGCAGCCGACGAACCCCGCGAACCGCATTCCGTTCCTGACGTCCGGCAAGGTCGACCTCGTGCTCGCGAATTTCACGATCACCGACGAGCGCGCGAAGCAGGTCGACTTCAGCATTCCGTACTTTTCGTCGGGCCAGCAGTTCCTCGCGAAGAAGGGCGTGCTGAAATCCGCGGACCAGCTGAACGGGCTGCGAGTCGGCGCGGACAAGGGCACGACGAACGAGATCACGCTGCGCGACAAGTATCCGAACGCGACGATCGTCGCGTATGACGACACGCCGTTCGCATTCGCCGCGCTGCGCGCCGGCAACGTGCAGGCGATCACGCAGGACGGGCCGAAGCTGATCGGCCTGCTCGCGAACGTGCCGGACAAGCAGAACTACGAGATCCCGGCGTTTACGATCTCGAACGACTACATGGGCGTTGGCGTGCCGAAGGGCGAGACGCGCCTGCTCGGCTTCGTCAACGACACGCTGAAGGGGCTCGAGACGAGCGGGCGCGCCGCGCAGATCTACGACGCGTGGTTCGGCCCGACGACGAAGACGCCGCTCACGCGTATCTTCAGGATCGGCGACAAGACCTGATCCTGGCGTCCCCGCGCCGCGCGATGTGACCGGCTCGCCGGCACGCGACGCGCGGCGCATCCCGTTTCCTTCCGATGATCGCGGGCGCCGCGCGCCCGCACGACACACATGCTCGGGTTGGCTCCCAAATACCTGTGCTGGCTGTGGCAGGGTTTCCTGCTGACGCTCGGCCTCGCGGCCGCGTCGGCCGCCGCCGCGACCGCCGGCGGGCTCGCGCTCGCGCTCCTGCGCCATGCGCGCCGGCATACGCTGCGCGCCGTCGCGGCCGGCTATATCGTCACGTTCCGCAACACGCCGCTGCTCGTGCAACTGCTGTTCTGGTATTTCGGCGTCGCGTCGCTGCTGCCCGACGCGTGGGTCGCATGGCTGAACGCGCGCCATGCGTGGGATGCGGGCCCGTTCACGCTTGCATGGCCGTCATTCGAATTCGTCGCGGCCTGGGTCGGGCTGAGCGCGTACACGGCCGCGTTCGTCGCCGAGGAGTGCGAGGCCGGGCTGCGTGGCGTGCGTGCCGCGCAACATGACGCGGCCGCGGCGCTCGGTCTCACGCCGCTGCAGTCGCTGCGCTACGTGATCCTGCCGCAGGCCGTGCGGCTCGCTTTGCCGCCGCTGTTCGGGCAATACATGAACCTGGTCAAGAACTCGTCGCTGACGATGGCGATCGGCGTCGCCGAGCTGTCGTATGCGTCGCGACAGGTCGAGACCGAGACGTTCAGGACGTTCGCCGCGTTCGGCGTCGCGACCGTGCTGTACATCGCCGCGGCGGCCGCGATCGAGGCGGTCGCGTATGCGGCCGCGCGATGGCGCGACCGGCTCGGGCCGGCCGGCTGACGGCAGGGGATCGAAGATGAATTTCACGTTGCTTGCCGACAATCTCCCGTATCTGCTCGTCGGCGCATTCCCGGACGGGCCGCTCGGCGGCGCCGCGCTGTCGCTCGTCCTCGCGATCGCGTCCGCATGCGCGTCGGCGCTGCTGGGCGTTGCGCTCGGCGTCGCGATGGCGCTCGTGCGCGGCTGGGCGCGCGTGCTGCTGCTCGCGTTCATCGGCTTCTTCCGCGCGATTCCGGTGCTGATGCTGATCTTCTGGACGTACTTCCTGATGCCGATGCTGCTGCATACGGATGTGCCGGGGCTCGCGACGGTCGTGTGTGCGCTCGCGCTGATCGGCGGCGCCTATCTCGCGCACGCGGTGCATGCGGGGATCGTCGCGGCTGGCACGGGGCAGTGGCAGGCCGGGCTGTCGCTCGGGCTCACACGCTGGCAGACGGTGCGCTACGTGCTGCTGCCGCAGGCGATCCGGATCATGACGCCGTCTTTCGTGAACCAGTGGGTGTCGCTCGTGAAGGACACGTCGCTCGCGTACATCGTCGGCGTGCCGGAGCTGTCGTTCGTCGCGACGCAGGTGAACAACCGGCTGATGGTGTATCCGGCGCCGATCTTCCTGTTCGTCGCGGCGATCTATCTCGTGCTGTGCGCGTCGCTCGATGGCGCCGCGCGCTGGCTGCTGTCGTGCGGCCCGCGCGCGGAGCGCATTGCGCGCGCGGCGGCCGGGGGGGCTCAACCGGCGCGCGGCGGACGTCAGGACGCCGTGTAGTGCGTGTCGAAGACCGCGCGCAGCGTCGATTTATCGCGGGCGAAGTCGCCCCACAGCGGGCCGTCGGTCTGCGCGAACGCGAACGGCGCGGTGTCGATCGACGCGAGGCGGAAGCGCCATTGCGCGGCTTCCTGGCGGAACGCGGTGAGTTGCATGTCGGACAGGCCCGTTTGCGCTTGTGCCAGCGTGACGAGCGGATCGACCGGCTGGTCGGCGATCCGCACCTCGAAGTGCAGGTGCGGGCCCGTCGCCGCGCCCGTCATGCCGACCGAGCCAATGCGCTCGCCCTGCCTGACGGTCTCGCCGACCTTGAGGCCGTGCGCGAACGCGGACAGGTGCGCGTAGTAGGTCGAATAGCCGTCGGCATGATCGATGATCACGTAGCGGCCATAGCCGCCCGGATCGGTGCCGACGAATGACACGGTGCCGTCGGCAGCCGCATCGATGCGCGTGCCGGTCGGCGCAGCGAGATCGACGCCTGTATGGAACGCCATCGTCTGCGACAGCGGATGGATGCGCTCGCCGAAGAACGAGCTGATGCGCGTCCACTTGACGGGCATCGTGAATGCGGCGGCTTCGAGCGGCGCGCCGTCGAGCGTGTAATACGCGCCCTTGTCGGCACCCGGCGGCTTGAACCAGATCGCGCCAAATGTGTGACCGGCGACGCGCAGTTCGAGCGCGGTCAGGCGCGGCGCGCCGTCGTTCGCATCGAACGCGAGGCGGTAGTAGTCGCCACGATGCGCGCTCTCGCGCATCGGCACCTTGCCGTTGACGAGATCGCCGAGCTGGATGCGCACTTCCGGCGGCAGGTCGAGGCGGTTCAGCGCGTCCGACAGCGTCAGCTCGATGTTGCCGGCGCGCAGGCCATGTTCGGGTTCGGGCGGCGCGAGCGTAAACAGGTTGGCGTAGCCGAGCATGTCGTTGCGATGTGCACTGAGCGGCGCAAACAGGCCCGGCTGCGCGGTGCGCTCGCCGATCGTCTGCGCGAGTTCGTTCGTGACGAAATGCTGCGCAGTCGGAAACGGGGTGTTCGACAGCACGCGCTGCGGCAGCGCGGCGGTGCCCGTATCGATGGCGCCCGGCAACTGCGACACGGCAGGTTGCGTCACGGCAAGACCGAGCGTGGCGAGCGCGCCAAGCACGGCGGCGGGCAGCAGCGCACGCACGAGACGCCACGCACGGGCGGGGCGCGCTGCGGAAAATTCAGGGTATGCGGCAGACTTGACCAAGGGTGTCCACATCCAGGGAAACGGTTCGACGAAAGGGGATGGGCCAGGATCCATCTTCAGCGTGAGCAGATCCTGAGCCGCCGGCCGTTCGCGCGTCGGGTGGCGACGGGAAGGATGGCGGGCGTGCAACGAAACAGGCCCCGTTCGGGGCCCGTGTCGTTTCCGTTCGACCCAACGGCGCGGGCGCCAGCCCGCTTCGAACGGCGCCGCGATTGCCGGGTCAGGACCCGGTTATCACGAAGACGCTAAAGAAAAGTGACAGCGTCAGTCTACCGATGTTCCGCAAAATGTAAAAAAATTTAAATAAGGGTCGGTTTCTTAGCTCCGGCGTGCGAAAAATCAGGATAAATCAGAACGTTTTGCGTATCCGAACCTTATTCCGGCAATTTTTGCGCGTGGCGCCGGAGCGCTTCGGATCCCCGCACTGCGTCGAAACCGGCGTCGAGCATCGCCTCGGCGTCGTTCCACAGATTGCCGCGCAGGCGGTTGGTCCAGACCATCGACGCGAACACGCCCTCGAGCAGCGACACCAGATAGACGGCCGCGAGATGCACGTCGAGATCGGCCGCGATGTCGCCGGCCGCGATCGCGCGCCGCAGCAGCGCCTTCGTGATCCGCAGCATCTGCAATTCCAGCAGCATCCGGCGCCGCTGCAGTGCGCCGTTCTCCTCGCTCTGTTCGCACTTCGTATACAGGATCACGAGCACGCGCTGCATCGAGCCCGGCTCGCCACATTGCTGCAGGTAGTGCGACGCGGCGCGCCGCAGCGTGTCGAGCGGGGGGAGGCCGTCGCCGGCGTCGAAGCCCTCGGACGTGCGTGCGAACGCGCGGTCGCACATCGCGAGACACACTTCCATCTTGTTCTTGTAGTGGCCGTAGACGGCGCCCCGCGACATCCCGGCGGCCTCCGCGAGGTCCGCCATCGCGGTTTGCGCGACGCCGCGCTCGAGCAGCACGAGTTCGGCGGCGTCGAGGATCCGGTGCTTGATGGCAAGGGATTCTTCCCGGGTCTTGCGGGCCATATTGCGAGTTTCCTTACGGTTTGCTGTCGTTTTATTGAGACAGTATGACGACAAGTTTAAAGCTGGGCGTAATTAATCAGTCGTGACTGATTATAATCGGCCGCTCTGAGCCGCCGCATTTTAAGGGCGGTGCACGATCCGAGGTCCTTATGAAGAACAACAATCGTTTCCTGTCGCGTCGCTGCTGGCTGGCGCCGCTCGCGTTCGCGGCCGCGCTGGCCGTCGCCGGATGTGGAAAGGGCGAACCAGACGCTGCGCCGGAGACCGCGCAGCGCGCGACCGTGGTGACCGTCCGGCCCACCGCGCTGCCGCTGTCCATCGAATTGCCGGGCCGGCTCGAGGCGTACCGGCAGGCCGAGGTGCGGGCGCGGGTCGCGGGCATCGTCACCGCGCGCACCTATGAGGAAGGCCAGGAAGTGAAGCAGGGCGCGGTGCTGTTCCGCATCGACCCGGCGCCGCTGAAGGCCGCGCGCGATGCCGCGCAAGGCACGCTCGCGAAGGCGCAGGCCGCGGCGCTCGCGGCGAGCGACAAGCGTCGCCGCTACGACGATCTGGTGCGCGACCGAGCGGTCAGCGAGCGCGATCACACCGAGGCCGTTGCCGACGACGCGCAGGCGAAGGCCGCGGTGACGTCGGCGAACGCCGAGCTCGCGCGTGCGCAGCTGGAGCTCGATTACGCGACCGTCACCGCGCCGATCGCGGGTCGCGCGCGACGCGCGCTCGTCACCGAAGGCGCGCTCGTCGGCCAGGACCAGGCGACGCCGCTCACGACCGTCGAACAGCTCGATCCGATCTACGTGAACTTCTCGCAGCCGGCCGCGGACGTCGATGCGCTGCGCCATGCGGTGCAGAGCGGTCACGCGACCGGCATTGCCCAGCAGGACGTCACGGTGACGCTGATGCGCGCGGACGGCACCGCGTATCCGCTGAAGGGCAAGCTGCTGTTTCGCGATCTCGCGGTCGATCCGACCACCGACACGGTCGCAATGCGCGCGCTGTTTCCGAATCCCGGGCGCGAGCTGCTGCCGGGCGCATACGTGAGGATCGCGCTCGACAGCGCGATCGATCGCCAGGCGATTCTCGTGCCGCGCGATGCGCTGCTGCGCACGGCCGACCGCGCGTCGGTGCGGGTCGTCGGCGCCGATGGCAAGGTCAAGGACGTCGAGGTCGTCGCCGATCACATGAACGGCCGCGACTGGCGCATCGCGCGCGGATTGTCGGGCGGCGAGCGCGTGATCGTCGACAACGCCGCGCAGTTCGCGCCCGGCGCCGCGGTCACGCCTGTCGAGCGGGTGCGGCCGGCTGAGGCGGCGCCGTCGCA
>NZ_JAAGPL010000133.1:0-232 GCF_017104785.1 Burkholderia sp. Ac-20353
TTAGTGGTTGATTAGGCACCTTGGGTCAGCGTCGCGCTCTGGTGGCAGGCGGTTAGACGTTCCGCCTGAGGTCGTGTTGCTCAGTTACACTTTGCGGTTGGGTAGGTAGCGTCAGGTGCGACATTTGACGTGATCGTCTTGCTGGCGCAGCACATCAGGACATCGCTGTAATGATATGTGAATATATTTACGCGCTCCCATTCTCCATCGTAAACCCTTCTATTTTTTTTCT
>NZ_JAAGPL010000134.1:0-24259 GCF_017104785.1 Burkholderia sp. Ac-20353
TGCTCGGCCACTGCGGCGCGTGCCACACGCCGCGCGCGCCGACGATGCAGGAGCGCGCGCTGACCGACGCGGACGGCCCGGACTTCCTGGCCGGCGGCGCGGCGATTGACGGCTGGGTGCCGACGAGCCTGCGCGGCGAGCCGCGCACCGGGTTCGGCGTCTGGACGGAAGCGGAAATCGTGCAGTTCCTGAAGACAGGCCGCACGGCACGCACCGCGGCGTTCGGCGGGATGACGGACGTGGTCGGCCACAGCATGCAGCACCTGGACGACGACGACCTGACCGCGATCGCGCGCTACCTGAAGAAGCTGCCGCCGCGCGTGCAGGGCGAAACGCCTTACGCATACGACGACGCAGCCGCGCAGGCGCTGCGCTCGGGCGACGCCAGCAAGCCGGGCGCGGCCGTCTATCGCGACAACTGCATGGCCTGCCATCGCAGCGACGGCCGCGGCTATACGCGCGTGTTCCCGGCGCTCGGCGGCAACCCGGTCTTGCAGGGCGACGATCCGACCTCGGTGATTCACGTCGTGCTGTCGGGCAGCGCGTTGAAGGGCACGCACACCGCGCCGTCGACCTTCACGATGCCGCCGTTCGGCTGGCGCCTGTCGGACCAGGAGGTTGCGGACGTCGCGAACTTCGTGCGCACGAGTTGGGGCAATACCGGCTCGCCGGTCTCGGCCGAGCAGGTCGCGAAGGTGCGCAAGGCGACGCCGGGCACGCGGCCGGAGCCGCCGCCGGGCGCGCGCTACCCGCAAGCCGCGCGCTGAGCGGGGCGACGGGCTTCCGGCGACGGGCCTCCTGCGACGGACGGGCGGCGGGCGCCGCGCCAGCCGCGTCCGTAACGATTTAACGCATTGCTCGAATCCGGTGCCGCCGTCGCGCGGCGCCGTCCATCCCGCGGGAGCCCGCCCGCACGTTCCCTCTGCGCCGCGCCGCCGCCGTGAAATTTTCGGTGTGGCGCGCCATTTGTCCGCCTCATCCCTTATCCTTCAACCTTACTAAACGGTTACACCTAAAGGGAGGGGGGATGCCACATGACGTCAGCCTGATTGCATTGCTCGCGGCCGGTTTCGGTCTCGCGATGATCTTCGGCTATCTCGCGTCGCTGCTCAAAATGCCGCCGCTGGTCGGTTACCTGCTCGCCGGGATCGTGATCGGCCCCGGCACGCCGGGCTTCGTCGGCGATCTGTCGCTCGCGCAGCAACTGGCCGAGGTCGGCGTGATGCTGCTGATGTTCGGGGTCGGGCTTCATTTCTCGCTCGGCGACCTGCTCGCGGTGCGCAAGATCGCGCTGCCGGGCGCGATCGTGCAGATCTCGGTGGCCACCGTGCTTGGCGGCGGGCTTGCGCTGCTGTGGGGCTGGAACGTCGGCGCGGCGCTCGTGTTCGGCCTCGCGCTGTCGGTCGCGAGCACGGTCGTGCTGCTGCGCGCGCTCGAGGGCCGGGGGCTCGTCGAGTCGGTGAACGGGCGCATCGCGGTCGGCTGGCTGGTCGTCGAGGATCTCGTGATGGTGCTCGTGCTCGTGCTGCTGCCGCCTGTGGCCGGGCTGCTCGGCGGCACGCCGCCCGGCGACGCGCACGCGGGCGGCAGCAGCGTGTGGGGCACGCTCGGCGTCACGATGCTGAAGGTCGCGGCGTTCATCGCGCTGATGCTCGTGGTCGGCAAGCGGGTGTTTCCGCGCATCCTGTGGCTCGTTGCGCGCACGGGCTCGCGCGAGCTGTTCACGCTGTGCATGATCGCGGCGGCGGTCGGCATCGCGTTCGGCGCGGCGAAGCTGTTCGACGTGTCGTTCGCGCTCGGCGCGTTCTTTGCCGGAATGATGATGCGCGAATCCGAGTTCAGCCGGCGCGCGGCCGACGAGACGCTGCCGCTGCGCGACGCGTTCTCGGTGCTGTTCTTCATCTCGGTCGGCATGCTGTTCGACCCGAAGGTGCTGCTCGACGCACCGCTGCACGTGATCGAGGTCGCGGCGATCGTGCTGGTCGGCAAGACGCTCGCGGCGGTCGCGCTCGTGCTCGCATTCCGCTATCCGCTCAATACCGCGCTGACGGTCGGCGCGGGGCTCGCGCAGATCGGCGAGTTCTCTTTCATCCTGGCGGGGCTCGGCCGTGCGCTCGGGCTGCTGTCGGCCGAGGGGCAGAGCCTGATCCTCGCGGTTGCGCTGATCTCGATCGCGATGAATACGCTCGTGTTCGCGATGATCGATCCGGCGCTCGCGTGGATCCGCAAGCATTCGGCGTTCGCGCGCAGGCTCGAGGCACGCGACGATCCGCTCGCCGCGCTGCCGATGTCGACGCCGCAGACGCACCTGACCGGGCAGGTCGTGATCGTCGGCTACGGCAAGGTCGGCGCGCGGATCGCGCATGCGCTCGACGAGCGCGGGATCGCCTATGTGGTCGTCGAGCAGAATCGCGAGCTCGTCGAGAAGCTGCGCGAGGACGGCGTCGCGGCGGTGTCGGGCGACGCAATCGAGCCGATCGTGCTCGTGCAGGCGCACATCGCGCGAGCGGGGATGCTGGTCGTCACGCTGCCGGACGTGTTCGACGTGCGGCAGATCGTCGAGATCTCGCACACGCTCAATCCGTCGCTCGAGGTCGTGCTGTGCACGAACAGCGGCGACGAAGCGGCGCTGCTCGCGAGCGAGGGCGTCGGCACCGTGTTCATGGGCGAGACGGAGCTCGCGCGCGGGATGACCGAGCACGTGCTCGGCAGGATGACGAAGCCGGCCGTGACCGCGCATGCGCATTGACGGCGGCCGGCGGCCCGCTCAATAGAACATATCGAGCGTCAGCTCCTGCGCCATCGCGCAAATGTTGCGAGGCGTTCCTGGCAAGCGGGATGGCACCGGCGGCACATGGCCGCTTTACGAGCGCGCCGCCACCGTCGCCTGGGCCTGCACGGCCGGCTTCGGCGCGAGCTTGTCCGCTTCGACCGGCACATCCGGCGGCACGCCCAACAGCTGCAGCGAGCCGCTCGTGACCGACGAGAACACCGGGCCGGCAACCGTGCCGCCGTAATACCCCTTGCCGCGCGGCTCGTCGATCATCACCGCGACGATCAGGCGCGGATTGCTCATCGGCGCCATCCCGGCGAACAGCGCCCGGTACTTGCCCTGTGCATACGACTTGCCGACCTGCTTGCGGGCCGTGCCGGTCTTGCCGCCGATCCGGTAGCCGTCAACGCGCGCGCGGCGCCCGGTGCCGCCTTCGCCGACCGCCATCTCGAGCATCGAGCGGATCGCCGCCGCCGTCTGCGGCGACGTCACGCGATGGCCGCGATGCGCATCGATCGTCTGCTTGTCGGTGCCGTTCTTCAGCAGCGACACCGGGTGCAGCGTACCGTCGCCGGCGTACGCGGTGTACGTCTGCGCGATCTGCAGCAGCGACATCGACAGCCCGTAGCCGTACGCCATCGTCGCCTGCTCGATCGGCCGCCAGCGCTTGTGGGGGCGCAGCCGGCCCGACGCGACACCGGGGAAGGTCAGCTCCGGCGCGCGGCCGATCCCGTATTCCTGATATTTGTTCCAGATCGTCTCGGCGGGCAGGTTCAGCGCGAGCTTCGCGAGCGCGACGTTGCTCGATTTCTGCAGCGCCTGTGCGACGGTCAGCGAGCCGTGGTTCGACGTGTCGTGGATCACGGCCGGGCCGATCTTGTAGCTGCCGGGCGACGTGTTGATGATCGTGTTCGGGGTCACCTTGCGCTCGTCGATCGACAGCGCGACGACGAGCGGCTTGATCGTCGAGCCCGGCTCGAACGTGTCGATCACCGCGCGGTTGCGCAATTGCTGGCCGGTCAGGCGCGCGCGGTCGTTCGGATCGAAGGTCGGGTAGTTCGCGAGCGCGAGGATCTCGCCGTTCTGCGCATCGAGCACGACGACGCTGCCGGCCTGCGCGTTGTTCTCCAGCACCGCGGCCTTGAGCTGGCTGAACGCGAGCTGCTGGATGCGCCGGTCGATCGTCAGCTCGATCGTCGCGCCGTGCTGCGCGGGCACGAGCGGCCGCGTGTCGGACACGATGCGGCCGAGCCGGTCGCGGATCACCTCGCGCTGCCCGGCGGTGCCCGACAGCGGGCCGTTCGCCGCCAGTTCGACGCCTTCCTGCCCCCGGTCCTCGATGTTCGTGAAGCCGACCACGTGCGCGGCCGATTCGCCTTCGGGGTAGTAGCGCTTCGAATCGGCGATCTGCGTGACGCCCTCGATCGCGAGCTTGTCGAGACGGCTCGCGGTGTCAGCGTCGATCTGGCGCTTGAGCAGCACGAACGTGCGGTCGTGGCGCAGGCGCCGCTTGACCTCGGCGAGCGGCATGTCGAGCAGCTTCGCGATCTGCGGATAGTCGGTTTCGGCAACCTGCTTCGGATTCGCCCAGATCTCGTAGGTCGACAGGCTGACCGCGAGCATCGCGCCGTTGCGGTCGACGATGCGGCCGCGCATCGCGTCGAGCTCGATCGTGCGCTGGTAGCGCTTCTGGCCCTGTCCGACGTAGAACGCCTGGTTCGCGACCTGGACCCAGAACGCGCGGGCGATCAGCGCGCCGAACGCGAGGAACATCAGGATCACGACGAACTTCGAGCGCCACATCGGCAGGCGCGACGCGAGCACGGGATTCTTGGTTGCCGACGAGTACGGGTCGGCAGGATGGGTCTTCTTTTTCACGCTCATGCGAGGGCTGGATCGGGCCGCGAGGCGGCGCACTGTCAGTCTGAATAATGCAATTGTAATAAATGAGTAATCGTCATGTGGGGAAAGTGTCGTTTTTTACGCCGGATCGGCGCAAAACCCGGTGCCGACGCGGCTGGCGATCGGCGAGGGGGAAGGGGAAGGGGAAGGGGAGGAACGGGGAACGGGGAACGGGGAACGGGGGAACGGGTAAGCGGCGCGCGGCGATTGGCACTCACTCGGGCCGGCCCGACCCCGATTGAAATGAATTCGGGCCAATTAAAAACGCCCCCGCAGGGGCGTCGCTAATTACAGAAACGGAAAAGAATTTCGATAAAACCGGAATAAACCCGAAACCCGCAGACAATACAGGTCAAAAATATCTATCGATCGACGGAAATGAATTCCTTGTATTCCGGCTGGATCGTGCAAGTATCGATTGCCTGCAGTCGCCATGCACCTTGTGCGTGCTCGCCCGACAGCACGGCTGTCCCTTGTTCGCGCTGTCCCGCGTCGAACGACAGCCCTTGCAGCTTGCAGACGGCTGTTCCGTCGTCCGCTGCGCAGAGCGCCATAGCGCCCTCGACGTCCTTCACCTTACCCCAGGTCGGAAGATCGATACCCTGATGTGCCTCGCGAGACCACAGCCCTTCGTCCGTGTCGACCCACAGCACGGCAAACGACTGCCGGGTCGCTGATTCGCTGCCATTAATCCGAATGGTGAGGCGCATTGCATCGTCTCCTATAAAAATGACTCATTCGACCGTTTAGAGTTGACAGTCTAGATAGACTGCAGTGAAACGCAAGTCGCAATGCGCAATAAATACTGTGCATGCGCATTGGCATTCCATATGAAACGACGTCAGACAAAACGCCTGACCGTCGTGAGACGCCCGCTGCAGGCGGCTGCGGGCCGCATGGGGCGGCGTCGCGCGTTGCCGTGGCACGGCGGCACGCAGCGCAGCAAGCGTCGATGTGTCGCGCTTGTCCGGCGAGTGATGCGGGCACGGGGATCGGCGCGGCGTGTGGCTACCCCCACGCTATCGACCGCATATGTCAGTAATTTGACATCGCTCGACGTTGGCGGCGAATCATTGGCGCGTGGCGGATAGGGCCTGATGGCCGCTGCTTTCGGACGGCGAATCCGACCCCGGTCGACACACTCAGACAATCGCGCACAATTCGACACACTTTCACGAAACTTTCGGGACAGACTTGTTCCCGATCAGGCCCCACACTGCAAACGTCCCGATCCTGCGCCGCGACATTCATTCGCGGCCCCGCCTGCGTCCGTCGTGCCGACGCGCTTCACAGGCGGACACCCGGCCGCAGGGACGCCGGGCCGCCGGGCTGAGCCAAGCGGCTGCCGGCAGGCATGCGCCCATGACCCGTGCCCCGCACGTCGCGCTGCCCGGCCGTTTTTTCGAAGGAGACTTCCGTGCTGATCTGGAAAACCGCGTTGTCGCTCAACTGGCGTACGAGCCTCGTTTCGCCGTCCAGCGCGCCGGTCGCGGCGGCGAACGTCGGGCGGCTGGTGCTGACGGGCGCCACCGGCTTCATCGGCAGCACCGTGCTCACGGCGCTCGTCAACGCGGGGCTGCTCGATCGCGTGGTCTGCGTCGTGCGCGCGCAGGACCGCGGCCATGCAGTCGCGCGGCTGCGCGAGGCCGCGCTGCGTGCAGGGCTCGCGCCGTACTGGGCGTCGCGCCTGACCGACGCGAACGTGATCGTCGGCGGGCTCGGTGACGTCTGGCAGGGCGCCGACGCATCGCGCCTCGCGCAGGCCACGCACGTGATCCACTGCGCGGGCCATCCGTCGCTGGCGGAGGGCGCGCACCTGCGGGCCGACGCCGACGATTCGCTGCGCTTCGCCGAGCGGTTCGCGCAGGCGCCGCGCCTGCAGCGCTTCGTGTATGTCGGCACCGCGTTCGTGCGCGGTGGCCGAGGCGGCACCATTCATGAGGAGTCGGAGGCCGCCGCTAATGCCACCGCTTATGCCGCCGCCGATGCCACCACGGGTCCGTCCGTACCGGTCGCCGGCGCGGTGCTAGCCGCCGACTACCTGCGCGCGAAGGACGACACGGAGCAGCGCCTGCGCGCGCTCGGGCTGCCGCTCGTCGTCGTGCGGCCGTCGCACGTCGTCGGGCACACGGTGCTCGGCACGCGGCCCGCGCCGAACACGTTCTGGATGTTCCGGCTCGTGCATGCGGCGCGCCGCTATACGGCGCGGCCGATGACGCGCATCGACATTGTGTCGGTCGACGACGTCGCGCGCGCGACGATGCTGCTGACGGTCAAGCCGGCGCTCGCGCACGACGTGTATCACGTGTCGGCGGGCGACGAGGCGCCGATGGTCGCGCAGATCATGCGGGCGATGGACGAGGCGGCCGGGATGGCGGGTGCGCCGCGCTATGCGGCGTGCGCGCCGGCGGATCTGCCGCTCGTCGTGCGCGACGTGCTGGGGCGTCACGACCCGGCGCTCGAGCGCGTGATCGGCAAGGCGCTGCAGCGCTTCGCGGAGTTCGCGACCGTCGATCGCGTGTTCGACAACCGCCGCGTGCGCGAAGAAATCGATTTCGAACCGCTGCCGTTCGTCGATTACGTCGAGGAATGCATGCGCACGTCGCGCGGCGTCGCTGTGACCGAACTGATGCGCGGCGCCGAGCGCTGAGCCGCGCGCGCGGCTCAGGTCGGGCTGTTGCCGAGCTCGATCAGGCGGTCGAGCGCGCGGTAGATGTCGTCGAGTGCCGCCGGGCCGAAGCGTTCCTCGAGCAGCCGGTACTGCTCGTCGATGCGCGGCCCGATTTCCGTGACCAGCTTCCGGCTTTGCGGCGTCAGGCTGACGAGCAGCCTGCGCTGGTCTTCCTGCGCGCGCGTCCGCTTGATCAGGCCGTCGCGCTCCATCCGCTCGAGCACGCCCGTCAGGCTCGGGCTCAGGATGCAGCAGCGCCGCGCGATCTGTCCCGCCTCGAGCGCATTGGACGGCTCGCCGTCGAGCACGCGAATGATCCGCCATTGCTGTTCGGTCAACGCAAATTCCTTGAGAATGGGGCGGAACAGCCCCATCAGCGTTTCGCGGGCTTCGAGCAGCAGCATGGCCAGATTACGGTGGTCGAGCGTACGGTTCATCGACGTGAATGGGGGGACGGGGACGCGCCAATCTTAACAGGCGGTCGTGACGAATTTCGCATCTCAGGGTAATCGCGGTTGCGAGCGTCCGATTGTTTACTTAAGATGTTAAATATTGACGAGGCGCCGCGACGCGCGGCAGGGGAATGACGCATGGAGCTGTCTTGTACGACCGCCGCGGCGCCGCCGCTGCCGGTCGCCATCGGTACCGTCTACGGCGCGCTGCTCAACGAGCGCGCCGCGCTCGACGCGCTTGGCGGCGCGGTGCATCAGCCGCCGTACGGCCGGCCGCCGCAGGCGCCGGTGCTCTATATCAAGCCTGCCAACACGCATGCGCCCGACGGCTCGGCGGTCGTCGTGCCGGCCGGCGTCGATGCGCTCGAGATCGGCGCGTCGGTGGCCGTGGTGTTCAGCCGCCGCACGACCCGTGTGCCGGCCGCGCAGGCGCTCGACTACGTGTACGGCTTCACGCTCGCCAGCGACGTGTCGGTGCCGCATCCCGACTACTACCGTCCTGCCGTGCGCTACAAGTGCCGCGACGGCTTTTGTCCGCTCGGCCCGGCGATCGTCCTGCCCGGCGCGCTCGCGGACGTCGACGCGATCCGGCTGACCGTGCGTATCGACGGTGCCCACGCGCTGGCCGCGTCGACCGCCGCGCTGATCCGGCCGGTGCGGCAACTGATCGCCGACGTGTCGGCGTTCATGTCGTTCGACGCCGGTGACGTGCTGCTGCTCGGCGTGCCGGGCGGCGCACCGCGCGCGAAGGCCGGCAGCCGGATCGAGATCGCCGCGGACGGCATCGGCACGTTGCGGCATGCGCTGATCGCGGAGGAGACCCGATGAAAACCGCACGCGTGATCTACAACGGCGCGTTGCACGCCGCCGAGCCGGCCGGCGACGGCCAGATCCGCCTCGATACGGGGCGGGTCGTCGCCGAGGACGTCGTGGGCTGGCTGCCGCCCGTCGCGCCGCGCACGACGTTCGCGCTCGGCCTCAACTATGCCGACCATGCGAAGGAACTCGCGTTCAACGCGCCGAGCGAGCCGCTGATCTTCCTGAAGGGGCCGAACACGTTCATCGGCCACCGCTCGCGCACCGTGCGGCCCGCCGATGCGACGCACATGCATTACGAATGCGAGCTCGCGGTCGTGATCGGCCGCCCCGCGCGGGGCGTGCATCGCGCGCAGGCGCTCGACTATGTCGCCGGCTATACGGTCGCGAACGACTATGCGATCCGCGATTACCTCGAGAACTACTACCGGCCGAACCTGCGCGTGAAGAACCGCGACACCTGCACGCCGCTTGGGCCGTGGCTCGTCAGCCGCGACGAGATCGGCGATCCGGGCCAGCTGACGCTGCGCACGACCGTGAACGGCCAGGAGACGCAGCGCGGCAGCACGCGCGACATGATCTTCGACGTGCCGTCGCTGATCGAGTACATCAGCGGCTTCATGACGCTCTCGCCGGGCGACCTGATCCTGACCGGCACGCCCGAAGGGCTCGCGGACACGCGGCCGGGCGACGAGGTCGTCACCGAAATCGAAGGCATCGGCCGGCTCGTGAACACGATCGTGGCCGAACACGACTACTTTCGCGCCGGCTGAGCCCGCCGCACAAGGAGAGCAGATGACCATCAAGCACTGGATCGACGGCCGCGAAGTCGCGAGCCGCGAGACGTTCACGACGCTGAATCCCGCGACCGGCGACGTGATCACCGACGTCGCGTCGGGCGGCGAGGCCGAGGTCGACGCGGCGGTGCGCGCAGCGAAGGAAGCGTTTCCGAAGTGGGCGAACACGCCCGCGAAGGAGCGCGCGAAGCTGATGCGCAAGCTCGGCGAGCTGATCGAGCAGAACGTGCCGATGCTTGCGGCGCTCGAGACGCAGGACACGGGCCTGCCGATCGCGCAGACCAGCAAGCAGCTGATTCCGCGTGCTTCGGAGAATTTCAATTTCTTCGCGGAAGTGTGCGTGCAGATGAACGGCCGCACGTACCCGGTCGACGACCAGATGCTGAACTACACGCTGTATCAGCCGGTCGGCGTGTGCGCGCTGGTGTCGCCGTGGAACGTGCCGTTCATGACCGCGACGTGGAAGACCGCGCCGTGTCTCGCGCTCGGCAACACCGCGGTGCTGAAGATGTCCGAGCTGTCGCCGCTGACGGCCGACCAGCTCGGCCGGCTCGCGCTCGAAGCCGGCATTCCGCCCGGCGTGCTGAACGTCGTGCAGGGTTATGGCGCGACCGCCGGCGACGCGCTCGTGCGGCATCCGGACGTGCGCGCGGTGTCGTTCACGGGCGGTACGGTAACAGGCAAGCGGATCATGGAGCGCGCGGGCCTGAAGAAATACTCGATGGAACTCGGCGGCAAGTCGCCGGTGCTGATCTTCGACGATGCCGATTTCGACCGCGCGCTCGACGCATCGCTGTTCACGATTTTCTCGATCAACGGCGAGCGTTGCACGGCCGGCTCGCGGATCTTCGTGCAGCGCTCGATCTACGACCGTTTCGTGCAGGAATTCGCGCGCCGCGCGAACAATCTCGCGGTCGGCGACCCGGCCGACCACGCGACCCAGCTCGGCGCGATGATCACGCGCGCGCACTGGGAGAAGGTGACGGGCTATATTCGCATCGGCGAACAGGAAGGCGCGCGGCTCGTCGCGGGCGGCGCCGACAAGCCGGCGAACCTGCCCGCGCACCTGCGCAACGGCAACTTCGTGCGACCGACCGTGTTCGCGGACGTCGACAACCGGATGCGCATCGCGCAGGAAGAGATCTTCGGCCCGGTCGCGTGCCTGATTCCGTTCGAGGACGAGGACGAAGGGCTGCGGCTTGCGAACGACACGAGCTACGGCCTCGCGTCGTACATCTGGACGCAGGACGTCGGCAAGGTGCATCGCCTCGCGCGCGGCATCGACGCCGGGATGGTGTTCGTCAACAGCCAGAACGTGCGCGACCTGCGCCAGCCGTTCGGCGGCGTGAAGGAATCGGGCACCGGACGCGAGGGCGGCGAGTACAGCTTCGAGGTGTTTGCGGAGATCAAGAACGTCTGCATCTCGATGGGTTCGCATCACATTCCGCGCTGGGGCGTGTAAGCGGCGCGTGAAAGAACGCGTGAAAGAACGATAAGGAGACACACGATGGGCAAGCTGTCCCTCGCCGCGAAGATCACGCACGTGCCGTCGATGTACCTGTCGGAATTGCCCGGCAGGCATCATGGCTGCCGTGAGGCGGCGATCCGCGGCCATCAGTTGATCGGAGAGCGCTGCCGCGCGCTCGGCGTCGACACGATCGTCGTGTCCGACGTGCACTGGCTCGTCAATGCCGGCTATCACGTGAACTGCAACGCGCAGTTTGCCGGCACGTATACGAGCAACGAGCTGCCGCATTTCATCCGCGACATGCAGTACGCGTATCCGGGCAACCCGGCGCTCGGCCGGCTGATCGCGGAAACGGCGACCGCGCGCGGGATCGCGACGCGCGCGCACGAGATCGATAGCCTCGAACTCGAATACGGCACGCTGGTGCCGATGCGCTACATGAACGGCGACCAGCATTTCAAGGTCGTGTCGATCGCCGGCTGGTGCATGTGGCATGCGCTCGACGACAGCCGCCGCTTCGGCGAGGCGCTGCTCGAGGCGATCGAGAAGAGCGATTCGAACGTCGCGTTCCTCGCGAGCGGGTCGCTGTCGCATCGCTTCAACGACAACGGCAGCCCCGAGGAGTCGATCCACCAGATCAGCCGCGAGTTTTTCCGGCAGGTCGACCTGCGCGTCGTCGAGCTGTGGAAGCAGGGCGACTTCAAGACGTTCTGCGCGATGCTGCCCGAATACAACATCCATTGCCACGGCGAAGGCGGGATGCACGACACCGCGATGCTGCTCGGCCTGCTCGGCTGGGACCGCTACGACAAGCCCGTCGAAATCGTCACCGACTATTTCGCGAGTTCGGGCACCGGGCAGATCAACGCGATCTTTCCGCTGCGCTGAACGCCGCCACGCCACGTATCCGACAGGAGAATCGTCATGCCACACATCGTCGTCGAGTACACGTCAAACATCCGCGACGACGCGCGCATTCCCGTGCTGCTACGCACGATCAACGCGACGCTGATCGCGCAGGGCGGCGTGTTTCCGACCGGCGGGATCCGCTCGCGCGCGATCGAACTGGACGACTACTGCGTCGCGGACGGCACCGAAGACGACGCGTTCGTCCACGTGACGCTGAAGATCGGCGCGGGCCGCAGCGACGACGTGAAGAAAGCCGCGTGCGACGCGCTGTTCGACGCGATCAAGTCGCATTTCGCCGAGCTGTACGCGAAGCGCTATCTCGCGCTGTCGATGGAGCTGACCGAGTTCAGCGAAAGCGGCTCGTACAAGCACAACAACATCCACGCCCGCTACAAGCGGGCCGGCTGAACCCCATTCCCGATTCCACCATGCTCGATACCGCCACCATCGACCAGCTCGCGCGGCGCCTCAACGACGCCGAGCGCGAGCGCAAGCAGATCCGCCAGATCTCGCTCGACTACCCGGACATCACGATCGATGACGCGTATGCGATCCAGCGCGCGTGGGTGAACGTCAAGCTCGCGGAGGGCCGCACGCTGAAAGGCCACAAGATCGGCCTCACGTCGAAGGCGATGCAGAACACGTCGCAGATCGACGAGCCCGACTACGGCGCACTGCTCGACGACATGTTCTTCGAGGATGGCGGCACGATTCCGACGCAGCGCTTCATCGTGCCGCGCGTCGAGGTCGAGCTCGCGTTCGTGCTCGGCAAGCGCCTGAGCGGGCCGAACTGCACGATCTTCGACGTGTACGACGCGGTCGATTACGTCGTGCCCGCGCTCGAGATCATCGATGCGCGCAGCCAGTCGATCGATCCGGATACGCAGCGCCCACGCAAGGTGTTCGACACGATCGCCGACAACGCGGCGAACGCGGGCGTCGTGATCGGCGGTCGACCGGTGCGTCCGGCCGACGTCGACCTGCGCTGGGTCGCGGCGATCAT
This sequence comes from Burkholderia sp. Ac-20353, assembly GCF_017104785.1. Classification (NCBI taxonomy): domain Bacteria; kingdom Pseudomonadati; phylum Pseudomonadota; class Betaproteobacteria; order Burkholderiales; family Burkholderiaceae; genus Burkholderia; species Burkholderia sp. Ac-20353. The sequence goes on from NZ_JAAGPL010000134.1 coordinate 12,792, forward strand.
GTCGCGCAACGGCGTGGTCGAGGAGACGGGCGTCGCAGCCGGCGTGCTGAATCATCCGGCCAACGGTGTCGTGTGGCTCGCGAACCGGCTCGCGCGCTTCGACGTCGCGCTGGAGCCGGGGCAGATCGTGCTCGGCGGGTCGTTCACGCGGCCGTGCGCGGCGCGCGCCGGCGATACGTTCAGCGTCGATTACGGTCCGCTCGGGACCATTCAGTGCCATTTCGGGTGATGTGCGATGCAGATTCCGTCGAACACGTTCAAGGCCGCGCTAGCGCGCGGCGACGCGCAGATCGGCTTGTGGCTCGGTCTTGCGAATCCGTATAGCGCCGAAGTGATCGCGGGTGCCGGTTTCGACTGGCTGCTGATCGACGGCGAGCATGCGCCGAACACGGTGCCGACGATCGTCGCGCAATTGCAGGCTATCGCGCCGTATCCGTCGCATCCGGTCGTGCGCGTGCCGTGGAACGACCCGGTGATCGTCAAGCAGGTGCTCGATCTCGGCGCGCAGACGCTGCTCGTGCCGATGGTGCAGAGCGCCGACGAGGCGCGCGCGGCGGTCGCGGCGACGCGCTATCCGCCGCATGGAATTCGCGGTGTCGGCAGCGCGCTGGCGCGGGCGTCGCGCTGGAATCGCGTCGGCGACTATCTGCATCGTGCGAACGACGAGATGGCCGTGCTCGTGCAGGTCGAGACGCGCGCGGGGCTCGATGCGATCGACGCGATCGCGCGGGTGGACGGGGTGGATGGGGTGTTCATCGGGCCGGCTGACCTGGCGGCCGATCTCGGGCATCTCGGGAATCCTGGGCATCCGGACGTGCAGGCGGCGATCGACGGGGCGATTCGCGCGATACGGGCGGCCGGCAAGGCGCCGGGCATTCTGAGCGCGGACGAGCGCGCGGCGAAGCGTTATCTGGAGGCGGGGGCGATGTTCGTTGCGGTCGGGGTTGATACGACGTTGCTGGCGAGAAGCGCGGAACGGCTGGCGGCGGCGTTCAAGGCCAGCATGGCAACGGATGTGACGAAAGGGGATGGAACATACTGATTCGAATTGACCGGATTCGCTTGAGTGGGCCGACGAGGTCCGTAATGCAGCGTCGTTGGCGACGTCGGACCGGGACAATCTGGCACGTCTTGACGCTCAAAGCACGCGCGCAATGGCAGCGCTGGCGCTGCAGGCGCAACATCTCGATATGGGGTACGGCTGACTAAAGGCACGGGCCGCTTGTCGAGCCACCGGGCGAGATGACCGGCGTTGCGGGCGTGATTGACGATGGCATTGCCCGCCATGCCATCGCCGAGTCTCGTGCCCGCGTCACGTGACTCAGAACCGCTGCTGAATCCCCACGGTCGCCCCGACCTGCGTATCGCTGTATCCCGCGACGTCACGCGACACCCCGACCTTCTGCCCGTGCTTCGCAATCGCGAAGCCACCGGACGCATACAGCACCGTGCGCTTCGACAGCGCGTAGTTCGCACGCACCGAGACCAGCGTCGGATCGGCATCGGTGCCGCCCTTGATGTTCTGGTGATACACGGCCGCGATCAGCGAGAACGCCGGCGTGAACTGGTACGAGCCACCGACCCAATACATGTCGCTCAATTGGTTCGCGGCGGTCGTGCGGAACGTGCGCTTGTAATTTCGGTAGCCTGCCATCGTCTTCAGCTTGCCGAAGTCGTAGCTGAGGCCCGCGTGGATCCCCTGGATGTAGTTGACCGGGTCGGCCGGCGTGATGCTGTCGGCCGCGCCGTTCTGGCGGTCGAACGTGACGACCGCGGCGAACGGCCCGGTCTCGTAGCCGAGCGCGAAGTCGTACTTCGAGCTGGTCTTCACGCTGCCGGGCACATTGCCGAAGCCGTACATCGCGCCGAACTTGAAGCCCGCGTATTCGCCGTCGTAGCGCACGGCATTCGACGAGCGCGTGAACAGGCCGTCCTTGCGGCCGCCCGTTGCCGTCGACGACGTCGCCCACGAATAGTTCTGCGCGTAACCCATCGGATCGAACGGCAGCATGTAGTCGTAGGTCACGGTGAAGTTGCGGCCCAGCGTGATTTCCCCCCATTTGCCCTTCAGCCCGACTGTCGCGCGGCGCGCGAAGATCGAATCGGGGCCGTCGTCGAGCGCGCCGTTCGCGAGATCGATCCCGCTCTCGAGCCGGAACACGGCTTTCAGCCCGCCGCCGAGATCCTCGACGCCACGCAGGCCCCAGCGCGACGTGTTCTTGTTGCCGGATTTCAGCTTGAACGCGTTGCCGCCTTCGGGTGCCGCGTGGTTCGAGAATTCGATGCCGGCATCCATGATCCCGTAGATCGTGACCGACGATTGCGCGTGCGCAGCCGGGGCGGCGAGGCAAGCGGCCGCCGAACCGCTTAGGACTACTGTGCGAATGGAAAATGATGAACAAGACTTCATTGACGGTGTCTCCTTGGTTTTATCGGTGGGGTGAATCGGTCGTCACGCGCACGGCGGCGGCAGGCGCCCCAATGGGTGCTGGCCGCGCAGCTGCGCGTGCTGCTGCCGCGGCGGCGGGGCGACCGCCGCCGTGCGCTATCAGCCTGCTTTCGCGAACGCCCAGCAGTCGTTGGTCGGGAATTCGATCCAGTGCTTGCCGGCCGAGCGCGGCACGTGGCCGAACGCGCGCAGCCGCAAGTCGCCACAATGGAACAGGTATTCCCAGCGATCGCCGAGATACATCGACGTGACGAGGTCGGCCTGCAGCCGGTTCGCGCCGGGGCCATCGGCGACCTGCACGCGTTCGAGGCGGATAACTGCCTGAGCGTGCTGGCCGGGCGCGAGTGCGTCGCGCGCGAGCGCGCGCAACTGCCAGCCGTCGCCGGCGAGCGTCACGCATTCGCCGTCGACGGATGCGACGCGTGCGTCGATCCGGTTGTTGCTGCCCATGAATTCGGCCGTATATAGCGAGCGGGGTGCGCCATACAGCTCGGCCGGCGTGCCTTCCTGCTCGATGCGGCCGTTGCGCAGCAGCAGGATGCGATCGGACATCGCCATCGCCTCGGTCTGGTCGTGCGTCACGCAGAGCGCCGACAGGCCGAGCGACACGATCAGCTCTCGCAGCCACGCGCGCGCTTCCTCGCGCAGCTTCGCGTCGAGGTTCGACAATGGCTCGTCGAGCAGGATCACCGGCGGGTTGTAGACGAGCGCGCGCGCGATCGCGACGCGCTGCTGCTGGCCGCCCGACAGCTGGTGCGGATAGCGCTCGGCGAGATGCCCGAGGCCGAGTTGGTCGAGCGCGGTCTGCACGCGGCGTTTCTGCTCGGCCGGCACGACGCGGCGCAGCTTCAGCCCGTAGCCGACGTTGTCGGCGACGGTGCGGTGCGGCCACAGCGCGTACGACTGGAACACGAGCCCGAGCGAGCGCTGCTCGACCGGCAGGTCGACGCGCCGCGTGCCGTCGAAGAACACCTGGTCGTCGAGCTGGATGCGTCCGTCGGACGGCTGTTCGAGGCCCGCGACCGCGCGCAGCAACGTGGTCTTGCCGCTGCCCGACGCGCCAAGCAGGCATACGACTTCACCGGCCTTCAGTTCGAACGACACGCCCTTGAGGATCGGGTTCGCACCGTAGCTGAGATGCAGATCGTCGACGATGAGCTTATCCATGAAGTTTCACTCCGAAGCGCAGGGCCACGCCGAGACCGGCGCCGACCATCGCGATGTTGATGACAGAGAGCGCGGCAACCTGGTCGACGGCGCCGGTCGCCCACAGCGACACGAGCAGCGCGCCGATCACTTCGGTGCCGGGCGACAGCAGGTAGACGGCGGTCGAGTATTCGCGCTCGAAGATCATGAAGATCAGCAGCCACGCGGCGAGCAGGCCGAAGCGCACGAGCGGCAGTGTCACGTCGAGCGACACGCGGCTGCGCGTCGCGCCGACGCTGCGCCCGGCCTCCTCGAGCTCCGGCCCGACCTGCAGCAGCGCGCTCTGGATCAGCCGCATCCCGTACGCGAGCCACACGACCGTGTACGCGACCCAGATGCTCCACATCGAGTTCTTCAGTTCGCGCAGCCCCGGCACGAACAGGAAGATCCACAGGAACGCGAGACCGGCGAGCAGGCCCGGCACTGCGCGCGGCAGCAGCACGAGGTAGTCGAGCAGTTTGGTCGCCCAGTCGTGGCGGCGGTGGCCGGCGAACGCGACGAGCGAGTAGAAGCCGATCGCGATTGCGCCGCCGATTACGCCGATGCCGAGCGTGTTGACGATCGCGCGCACGAGGTTGTCCTGCTCGAACAGCTCAACGAAATTCGATAGCGTCAGCACCTCGGCGAGTGCGACGCCTTCGCCCCAGTTGGTCACGAACGCGCGCAGCACGATGCCGGAGATCGGCACGATCACGGTCAGCGCGAGCCACAGCCCGACGATCGCGACCGCAACCCAGCGCCACCCGCCGAGCGGCAGCACGGTCGTGCGGCCGGCCTTGCCCTTCACGGTGACGAAGCGGTTTGCCGTCTTCAGCAGCCGGCGCTGCAGCAGCACGAGCGGGAACGTGATCGCGACGATACACACCGCGACCGCCGCCATCAGGTGATACGACGGCACGCCGAGCTTGTTGGTCAGTTTGTACAGGTAGGTCGCGAGCACGAGGTGGCCTTCCGGATCGCCGAGCACGAGCGGCAGCCCGAACACCTCGAAGCCGAGGAAGAACACCAGCACGCCGGCAAACAGCAGCGCGGGCATCGTCATCGGCAGGCTGACGTCGAGCGCGACGCGGAACGGCCGCGCGCCGGTCACGCGCGCCGCTTCCTCGACGTCGGAGCCGAGGTTGCGCAGCGCGGCCGACGAGTACAGGTAGACGTGCGGCACGTGCGTGAGCCCGACGATCAGCGTGATCGCGAAGATCGAGTAGATGTTCCAGGGCACGCTGTCGGCGCCGAACAGCGCCTTGAACCAAATCGAGTAGAAGCCGACCGGGCCGACCGCGACCACGTAGCCGAACGCGAGCACCATCGGCGACACGAACACCGGCGTGAGCAGCAGCGGTTCGAGCCAGCGGCGGCCGGGCAGGTCGGTGCGCACCATCAGGAACGCGAGGATGCCGCCGAGCGGGATCGAGATGAACAGCATTCCGCCGGCGATGATGAACGAGTTCGTCACGGCCGACCAGAAGTCGGGATCGCTGAAGATGAAGCGGAAGCCTTCGATGCCGAGCGTCTTGTTCGCGTCGAAGAACGGCGCGGACAGCAGGCTCTGGAACAGGATGAAGCCGAGCGGCAGTGCGACTGCGATGGTGAGCACCGCGATGACGATCCAGCGCAGCATGCCGGCGAGCGGCTGCAGGCTGCTGGCGCGCAGCGCGGGAATCGCGCCGCCGCCGGTGGGTTGCGGAACGGCTGGCGGCGCTCCGCGTGTGCTGGTTGAAAGCATGAGTTCGCCCCTGCGGCCCGCGGGCCGCATCAAGAGAGTCGTCGGGAAGGGGGAGGTGGCATCGCCCGCGCTGCGGGCGACGCCTGGCGACGCGTTACGCGGCGATCAGCGCTTGATCGACTGCTGCCACTGCTTGAGGAACGCGAGGCGCTTCGACTGGTCGAGGTAGACGAGCAGGCCCGTGCCGATCTGGATCGGCTTCAGCGAATCGCCAAGTTCCTTCGTGAGGCTCGCGGCCGACGTTTCGCCGCTGACGTCCGCACGGATCGCGTACAGGTTCGCCTGGTTCGCGATCAGCGTCTGGCCGCGCTGCGACAGCAGGTAGTCGACCCACAGCTTCGCGGCGTTCGGGCTCTTCGCCTTCTTCGATATCGTCGCGAGGCGGCTCACGACCTGCGTGTAGTCCTTCGGAAACACGTAGCCGATCGACTTGTCCTTCTTCGCCTTCGCGTATGCATACGAGCCGATGATGTTGTAGCCGACCAGGTTCTCGCCGGACGAGATCCGCTCCATCATCGCGCCGGTGCTCGACTGCAGCTTCGGGCCCGTCGCGCCCATCGCGTTCACGAGTTCCCACGTGACCTTCTCGTTCACGTGCGCGTCCTGCGTCAGGTAGTTGAAGCCGACGCCCGACTTCTCGATGTCGTAGGTCGTCACCTTGCCCTTGAATTTGTCCGGCTGCGAGGTCAGCAACTTGATCAGGTCTGCACGCGTCTTCGGCACTTCGCTGTCGGGAATCAGCCGCTTGTTGTAGACGATCGCGAGCGGCTCGAACGTCGTGCCGTACGCCTGCTTCTGGTATTGCGCCCATTGCGGCACGTGCGTGCTTTCGGGCGTGTCGTACGACGCCATCAAACCGTCATTGACGAGCTTGACCTGCAGGTCCATCGCCGAGCTCCACAGCACGTCGGCGCTGGTGCTGTTCGCCGCGTTCTCGCTGATGTAGCGGTTGTACAGCTCGGTGCTGTTCATGTCGTTGTATTCGACCTTGATTCCGTACAGGCTTTCGAAATCCTTGATCAGCGGCCGCACGAGGCCCGTGTCGGTCGTCGAATAGACGATCAGCTTGCCTTCCTTCTTTGCGGCATCGACGACGCCCTGGTAGTTACCCGGATATCCGGCCGGAACCTGCGCGCTGGCGGCGCCGGCGACGATCGACAGGATGGCGGCGAGGTGCTTCGGTGTGAACGGCATGTCTTCCTCCAATTACGCGTCTGAGTTGTTCGAGTGACGCGGATGGTAATTGCGATGCGCTTTCAGCCTGCTTTCATTTCGGTTCACAATAGCGTTCTTTGTGTCATGGATTTCCCGAGGTCCCCATGCGTGTGCTGCTCGTCGAAGACAACCCGATCCTCGCGCAATCGCTGTCCGATGCGCTGGCTGCCGCGCGGTTCGCGGTCGATCACATGGCGGACGGGGAGGCGGCGGATCACGTGCTGCGCACGCAGGATTACGCGCTCGTGATTCTCGATCTGGGCCTGCCGAAGCTCGACGGGCTCGAGGTGCTGCGGCGGCTGCGCGCGCGGCGCAACCCGGTGCCGGTGCTGATCCTGACCGCGCACGGCTCGGTCGAGGACCGCGTAAAGGGGCTCGACCTCGGGGCTGACGATTATCTCGCGAAACCTTTCGAGCTGACCGAGCTGGAGGCACGCGCCCGCGCGCTGATCCGGCGCAGCCTCGGGCACGAGCATTCGCGCGTCGAATGCGGGCCGCTCGCGTTCGACAGCGTCGACCGCAGCTTCCGCCTCGCGGGCGAGCCACTGTCGCTGACGCCGCGCGAGCGCTCGGTGCTCGAGGTGCTGATCCTGCGCAACGGCCGCGCGATCAACAAGGACACGCTGTCGGAGAAGATCTTCGGGCTCGACGAATCGGTCAACGCCGACGCGATCGAGATCTACGTGTATCGGCTGCGCAAGAAGCTCGAGAACAGCGGGGTCGCGATCGTCACGCTGCGCGGGCTCGGCTATCTGCTCGAAGCGAAGACATCGTGAACGGCCGCCACGCTTACGTTTGTTCGCTGCCCGCCGAGGGGGCAGCTGCGCTCCATGGGGCGGCCCGGCGGAACGCAGCATGATGCGGCCAAACCTGCGGATGCAGGTCACGCTGTGGCTGCTGCTGCCGCTGCTCGGCCTGCTTGCGCTCGACTCGTGGCTCACCTACCAGCGCGCGATGAGCGCCGCGCATGTCGCGTTCGATCGCACGCTGTCGTCGTCGCTGAAGTCGATCCGCGAAGGCGTGCGGCTGAACCAGGGCGAGATCGAGGTCGACCTGCCGTATCTGGCGCTCGAGATGTTCGAATCGAGCGACGGTGGCAAGATCTACTACCTGATCCGCGAGGACAGCGGCCGTGCGGTGACGGGCTACCCGGACCTGCCGCTGCCGCAGGGGCGCGATGCGGGCGACGGCGCGCTGTTCGCGACGCGCTACTACGACGCCGTCTATCGTGGCGAACGCTTGCGGATGGCCGCGCTGCGCCTGCCGATCCACGACGTGCCGAGCGCGCAGTCGCGCATCGTGTGGGTGATGGTCGGCGAGACCATCGAGGCGCGCCAGGCGCTCGCGCGCGAGATCCTGATGGGCTCGCTGCTGCAGGAGGGGCTGCTCGTGGTGCTCGCGCTCGCCATCGTGTGGCTCGGCGTCGGGCGCGGGCTGCGGCCGCTGAACCGGCTGTCGGCGACGGTTGCCGCGCGCACCGAGGACGATCCGACGCCGCTCGATACCGGCGGGATGCCGAGCGAGCTCGCGCCGCTCGTCGACTCGATCAACCAGTACATCGGCCGCACGCAGCGGATGCAGGTCGCGCGGCGGCGCTTCTTCGCGGATGCCGCGCACCAGCTGAAGACGCCGCTCGCGGCCGTGCAGGCGGGCGTCGAGCTCGCGCTGCGGCCCCACGAGCAGCCGCGCGTGAACGTGCATCTGCGGCGCGTGAGCGGCGCGGTGCGGCAGGCGGCGAAGATCGTCCAGCAGCTGCTGTCGCTGTCGCGGCTCGATTCGGACAGCGGGCAGGCGGTCGCGCAGCAGCCGGTCGCGCTGCATCGGCTTGCGCGCAGCGTGACGCTCGACTGGTCGCCGGTGGCCCGCGCGCGCGACATCGATCTCGGCTTCGAGCACGACGCGGATGTCGACGTGCTCGGCCAGCCCGATCTGCTCGGCGAGCTGATCGGAAACCTGATCGACAACGCGATCCGCTATGCGGGCGACCGCGCGGTGATCACCGTGCGCGTGTCGCACGACGGCGGGCACGCGCGGCTCGACGTGATCGACAACGGACCGGGGATTCCGGAGAGCGAGCGCGACGCAGTGTTCGAGCGGTTCCATCGCGGCAGCAAAACGCAGACCGTCGACGGTACGGGGCTCGGGCTGTCGATCGTGCGCGAGATCGCGCGCGTGCACCAGGGCAGCGTCGAACTGGCCGATGCGGCGGGGGGCGGGCTTGTCGTGACGGTGACGTTGCCGGCCGTGCACTGGGCGGGCTAACGCGCGCGGCGACGGCCCGCCGTTGATCCGGACCGGACAGCCGCAAGAATGTTCTTTCGGTTGCGGGGGCGTGCGTTATTCGCGTAAGCGGACCTTAGTCCCCGAACCCGATTTCCGCGTCGAGCACCTGCCCGACTTCGAGGAAGCTGCCCGCTCCATCCACGACGATCGCGTTGTTGCCGAACGTCAGCGCGTTGTCGTAGTTCGGGTTCGCGCGGTACGCCTGCATCGTGTCGGTCGGTTCATGCGGCCACGCGGGATCGGGCGCGCCGGTTTGCTGGTCGATCGTCGGCATCGGGCAGCGCGTGCACAGTTTCACGAGCCGCAGCCGCACGGGCGTCGCGCCTTCGGCGTCGAGATGCTCGACGTAGTCCTCTTCGTACGCGTCGAGGTCCGACACGACGATGTTCGGACGGAAGCGGTTCATCGGTATCGCCGGCGCGCCCTTCGCGACGAGCCGCGAATTCAGGTCGTCGAGCGACGCCTGGCTGATCACGAGCAGCGGATAGCCGTCCGCGAACTTCGTCGACGCGTCGATCTCGCCGGTCCACTCGGGGTTGCACGCGCGACGCGTGTCGGGGGCGAAGCGCGCGAGCTTCGCCGGCATGCCGAGGAAGCGCGTGAACCAAGCTTCGGTATCGGCGCCCGTGTCGATCGCGTCGACGGTGTCGCGCCACACGGTCGCCGCCATCTTCGGCGTGGCCGCCGACGCGTCGCCTTCGAGCGGCGTGCGCAGCTCGGGCATCCCGGGCGCGTTCAGCACCAGCATGTCGCCGTCGAATTCGGGCTGCACGAGCGCGAGGCGCGAATGCGTGCGCTGCGTGATCATCTGGCCCTGTGCATCGGTCACCATCCAGTGACGGTCGTACGCGAGCCCCGTGTCGAGCAGTTGTGCACGGCGCAGCGCAATGCCGCCGCAGGATTTGATCGGATAGACGAAAAGTTCGCTGATGGCAGGCATGGCGCTGGCTTCCGGTAAAACGACAAGTCAAAGCGCGATTGTGCCAGATCGTCCGAAAGTCGTTCGTCAGGTCTTGTCGTCGCGCAAGTCGCCCAAGTCACGCTTGCCGCGCCGAGCGGCGCCGCCGGCTGATTTGTATAGGCATCGCGTTTCAGGTGCATCATGTCGATCCGTCATGTTCGAAGGGATCGTCGATGACTAAGCGTCCATTGCAGCAGACACCATTGCGCCGGTTCGGCCGGTTCGTCGCCGAACTCGATGCGCTGCTCGCATCCGGCGCGAACGAGGCGCGCATCGTGGACGAGGGCGGCGCGCTGCTCGCCGCGCTCGTCGCGCACGACGACTGGCTGCCCGATGCATACGCGCAGCCCGATCCCGAGCGGTACCGGCAATACCTGCTTCATCTCGATCCGGACGAACGGTTCTCGGTCGTCAGCTTCGTCTGGGGGCCCGGGCAGGCGACGCCGATCCACGACCATACGGTGTGGGGGCTGATCGGGGTGCTGCGTGGCGGCGAAATCTCGCAGCCGTACCGGCTCGATGCGGCCGGGCGGCCGGTGGTGGCGGGCGATGCGGTGCAATTGCAGCCGGGGCAGGTCGAGGCCGTGTCGCCGCGCATCGGCGACATTCATCGCGTGACCAATGCGTTCGCCGACCGCGTGTCGATCAGCATCCACGTGTACGGCGCGAACATAGGCAAGGTCGAACGCGCGGTCTATCTCGAGGACGGCACCGTGAAGCCGTTCATCTCCGGCTATTCGAATGCGTGACGTGCGGCGCGTGACGCGTGGCGCGTTGCCGGCGCGCGCGGCTCGGGATTCCAACCATTTCTCTCAATGACTTCACCAGACATCGTGACGCAATCCGCTGATTCCCCCCAACGCTTCGCTGTCGCGTCCCGTGAGGACGTCCGCGCGCGTCTGCTTGCCGGCGACGAGATCGCGCTGATCGACGTGCGCGAGGAAGACCCTTACGCGCAAGGCCATCCGCTGTGGGCGGCCAACTTTCCGCTGTCGAAACTCGAGCTCGACGCGTGGACGCGGATTCCGCGCCGCGATACGCCGATCGTCGTCTATGGCGAAGCCGGCGGCGAAGATCTCGCGCCACGCGCGGCTGCAAAGCTCGCGCAGCTCGGCTACACGGACGTGCGGCTGCTCGACGGCGGCATCGCGGGCTGGCGCGACGCGGGCGGCGAGCTGTTCATCGACGTCAACGTGCCGAGCAAGTCGTTCGGCGAATGGGTCGAGGCCGAGCGCCATACGCCGTCGCTGTCCGCACAGCAGGTGCAGGCGCTGATCGATGCGCGCGCGGACGTCGTGATCGTCGATGCGCGCCGGTTCGACGAATACCAGACGATGAACATCCCGACGTCGACGAGCGTGCCGGGCGCGGAGCTCGTGCTGCGCGTGCGCGCACTCGCGCCAGACCCGGCGACGCAGGTGATCGTCAACTGCGCGGGCCGCACGCGCAGCATCATCGGCACGCAGTCGCTGGTCAATGCGGGCTTGCCTAATCCGGTCGCGGCGCTGCGCAACGGCACGATCGGCTGGACGCTCGCGGGGCAGACGCTCGAGCACGGCGCCGCGCGCCGCTTCCCGGACGAGATCGATGCGACCTTGCGCGCCGACGCGCGCCGTGCGGCGCGGGCCGTT
>NZ_JAAGPL010000135.1:0-458 GCF_017104785.1 Burkholderia sp. Ac-20353
TAAAAAAAAAAAAGTCCGAAAAGTCAACTATATGCCGTAATGGATCACACGCAAATTTCCTATTCCCGCTCTGCGTCAGCGTAGACGCAGTATTCTTCCACATCTTTCAGCGTCCGTCGTGACCACTCGCTCCGATCGCTGTTCATCTCTCTCTTCTACTAGTAGTACTTGGCGTACTCGCTCTAGTCCAACGTGTTATGCACGTCACAGAAGGACTTCACTGATAGTGCGAGACGAGAAGCGGCATCATCTAGACATTATCTACGTTCGATCAAGTCGACGCTCTGTGGGAGTGGGCCTCGGTACGTGCATGAGATGAGATTCGTACGTATATGACGGCGCGAGATGTCGGAAGCTAGATCCTAGTGCGTCTAGGAGGTCAAGTGGGGCGCAGGGCTGATTGGATTTACGTTGATGATGGTGCGATGGGATGTGTACGGAGTGTGTTTTTTTTTTTT
>NZ_JAAGPL010000136.1:0-23786 GCF_017104785.1 Burkholderia sp. Ac-20353
TACGGCCACCACCGCCACCGCCGCCGCGCTCCATCTGTTCGCCACGGCCGCCGCCACCGCCGCCATAACCGCCACCGTAACCGCCTTCATCACCACCACCGCCGCCGCCGCCCGCACCACCGCGGCCGCCGAGCATCTGCATCTGATCGGCGACGATTTCGGTCGAGTAACGGTCCTGGCCGTCCTGGCCTTGCCACTTGCGGGTGCGGATACGGCCTTCGATGTACACCGACGAACCCTTCTTCAGGTATTCGTTGACGATTTCCGCGAGGCGGCCGAAGAACGCGACGCGATGCCACTCGGTCATTTCCTTGAACTCGCCGCTCGCCTTGTCCTTGTAGCGGTCGGTCGTCGCGAGACGGATGTTCGCAACCGCGTCGCCGCTCGGCAGGTAACGGACTTCAGGATCGGCGCCGAGATTGCCGACGAGGATGACCTTGTTGACGGATGCCATGTGTTTCTCCAGTAAATTCGATGCCGGGCCGCTCGCGGATCACGTCGAGCCGGCCCGCCGGGCGGCCCGGCAAGCGCCACCGATGCGTGCCCGGATAAAGGGTCAGGCCTTGCGCGGCGGCGCTTTCATGCTGGCCGCGATTATAAGCCACGCGGCAACGAGGCCCGAGCACGCGTAGAACACCGTGTTCGCGCCGCCGTGCTTCAGCAGCCAGCCGCCCGCGACGCCGCCGAGCGCGAGCCCGATCGATTGCGTCGTGTTGTATACACCCGTCGCCGCGCCCTTGCGCGAGCCCGGCGCGAGCTTCGAGACCAGCGACGGCTGCGACGCTTCCAGGATGTTGAATCCGAGGAAATAGACGAACAGGATCGCTGCCACAATGAGGATGGTATGCGGCGCGCTGCCCAGCAGCAATTGGCCAATCAGGATAGCGAAGATGCCGCCGAGCAGCACCGGCTTCATCTTGCCCCGTTTTTCCGCGACGATGATCGCGGGCACCATCATCACGAACGCGAGGCCCATCACCGGCAGGTAGACCTTCCAGTGCGACGCGACCGGCAGCCCGCCGTCGACGAGCAGGCGCGGCACGACGAGGAACAGCGCGGTCTGCGTCGCGTGCAGCACCAGCACGCCGAAATTCAGGCGCAGCAGTTCGACGTTGTGCAGCACCTCGCCGAACGGCGCGGGCACGTGCACGGGCCTGGCCGCGTCGGGCACGATCCACACCACGACACCGATCGCGAGGATCGACAGCACGCCGACGATCGCGAACAGCCCGCTCATCCCGACCCAGTGGAACACGATCGGCGCGCCGACGATCGCGACCGCGAACGACACGCCGATCGAGCCGCCGACCATCGCCATCGCCTTCGTGCGGTTCTGCTCGGAGGTCAGGTCGGCGATGAACGCGAGCACCGCGGACGACACGGCGCCCATCCCCTGGATGACCCGGCCGACGATGATCCACGTGATGTCGTGCGCGGACGCGGCGACGAAACTGCCGATCGCGAAGATCACGAGGCCCGTGGCAATGACCGGCTTGCGGCCGAACTTGTCGGACGCCCAGCCGTAGAAAATGTAGAACAGCGACTGCGTGACGCCGTAGGCCCCGAGCGCGATCCCGACGAGCAGCACGTTGTCGCCGCCCGGGATGGTTTTCGCGTAGACCGAGAACACCGGCATGATCATGAACAGGCCGAGCATGCGCAGTGCGAAGATCGCCGCGAGCGACGTGGTCGCACGCAGTTCGGGCGCGCTCATGCGGGAAGACGTGGCGGACGGATTGGACATCGGGAACGAATTTCGAATGATCGGATGGTCCGCCCGGCACCGGGCGGCGGAAGATCAGGGCCGTTGGTCGGTGATCGTCGATCGGGCGGTCCGGGCAGGCGGACGTGACGCGGGCCGCCGACAGGCCGCTCGAGACCCGGAAAGCCGTGCGGCACGGCGGCATTCCCGGCGCAGGCGCCGCCTTGCTGACAGCTGCTGCAAACGCCTGGAGCCCGTTTGTGACCCGTTTGGGGCCCCGAACGACGGCCTCGAAAAGCCGTTATAGTAGCAGGTTTGGTTCCCTCCTTTTTCGCCAGGTTCATGGAACAAATCCGTATCCGTGGGGCGCGTACCCACAACCTGAAGAACGTCAATCTCGACCTGCCGCGCCACAAGCTGATCGTGATTACCGGGCTGTCCGGATCGGGCAAATCGTCGCTTGCGTTCGATACCCTTTATGCCGAAGGCCAGCGCCGCTACGTGGAAAGCCTGTCCGCGTATGCGCGCCAGTTCCTTCAGCTGATGGAGAAACCGGACGTCGACCTGATCGAGGGCCTGTCGCCCGCGATCTCGATCGAGCAGAAGGCCACGTCGCACAACCCGCGTTCGACCGTCGGCACGGTCACGGAAATCCACGACTACCTGCGACTTTTGTACGCACGGGTCGGCACGCCGTACTGCCCGGACCACGACATCCCGCTGGAAGCGCAGAGCGTGTCGCAGATGGTCGACGCCGCGCTCGCGCTGCCCGAGGAAACCAAGCTGATGATCCTCGCGCCCGTCGTCGCGGACCGCAAGGGCGAGCACGCGGAGCTGTTCGAGGACATGCAGGCGCAGGGCTTCGTGCGCTTTCGCGTGCGCTCGGGCGGCGGCACCGCGAACGAAGGCGTCGCGAAGATCTACGAGGTCGATTCGCTGCCGAAGCTCAAGAAGAACGACAAGCACACGATCGACGTCGTCGTCGACCGCCTGAAGGTGCGCGCGGACATGAAGCAGCGGCTCGCCGAGTCGTTCGAGACCGCGCTGCGCCTCGCCGACGGCCGCGCGATCGCGCTCGAGATGGATACCGACCACGAGCACCTGTTCAGCTCGAAGTTCGCGTGCCCCGTGTGCTCGTACTCGCTGCAGGAACTCGAGCCGCGCCTGTTCTCGTTCAACAACCCGATGGGCGCGTGCCCGGATTGCGACGGCCTCGGCCAGATCACGTTCTTCGACCCGAAGCGGGTCGTCGCGCATCCGTCGCTGTCGCTCGCCGCCGGTGCGGTGAAGGGCTGGGACCGGCGCAACCAGTTCTACTTCCAGATGCTGCAGAGCCTCGCGGCGTTCTACGATTTCGACATCGACGCCGCGTTCGAGGATCTGCCCGAGAAGATCAAGAAAGTGCTGCTGTACGGCTCCGGCAAGCAGACGATCCCGTTCTCGTACATCAACGAGCGCGGCCGCACGACGATCCGCGAGCACGTGTTCGAGGGGATCATCCCGAACCTGGAGCGCCGCTACCGCGAGACCGATTCGGTCGCGGTGCGCGAGGAGCTGTCGAAGTACCAGAACAACCAGCCGTGCCCGTCATGCGACGGCACGCGCCTGCGCCGCGAGGCGCGCCACGTGCGGATCGGCACGGGCGATTACGCGCGCGGGATCTATGAAGTCAGCGGCTGGCCGCTGCGCGACGCGCTCGGCTATTTCGACGGCCTGACGCTCGAAGGTGCGAAAGCCGAGATCGCCGACAAGGTGATCAAGGAGATCGTCGCGCGCCTGACGTTCCTGAACAACGTCGGCCTCGACTACCTGTCGCTCGAGCGCAGCGCCGAGACGCTGTCGGGCGGCGAGGCACAGCGCATCCGCCTCGCGTCGCAGATCGGCTCGGGCCTCACGGGCGTGATGTACGTGCTCGACGAGCCGTCGATCGGCCTGCACCAGCGCGACAACGACCGGCTGATCGCGACGCTCAAGCACCTGCGCGACCTCGGCAACTCGGTGATCGTCGTCGAGCACGACGAGGACATGATCCGCACCGCCGACTACGTCGTCGACATGGGCCCGGGCGCCGGCGAGCACGGCGGCGTGGTGGTTGCGGAAGGCACGCCGAAGCAGGTGCAGGCGAACCCGCAGTCGCTGACGGGCCAGTACCTCGTCGGCAAGCGCACGATCGAGTATCCGGACGAGCGGATCGCGCCCGATCCGGAGCGGATGATGCGCATCGTCGACGCGCACGGCAACAACCTGAAGCACGTCGACCTCGAGCTGCCGGTCGGCCTGCTGACCTGCATCACCGGCGTGTCGGGCTCCGGCAAGTCGACGCTGATCAATGACACGCTGTACCACGCGGTCGCGCGCCACCTGTACGGCTCGTCGGCCGAGCCGGCGCCGCACGAGGCGGTCGAAGGCCTCGAGCACTTCGACAAGGTGATCAACGTCGACCAGTCGCCGATCGGCCGCACGCCGCGCTCGAACCCGGCCACCTACACGGGCCTGTTCACGCCGATCCGCGAGCTGTTCTCGGGCGTGCCGACGTCGAAGGAGCGCGGCTACGATCCGGGCCGCTTCTCGTTCAACGTGAAGGGCGGCCGCTGCGAGTCGTGCCAGGGCGACGGCGTGCTGAAGGTCGAGATGCACTTCCTGCCGGACGTCTACGTGCCGTGCGACGTGTGTCACGGCAAGCGCTACAACCGCGAGACGCTCGAAGTCCAGTACAAGGGCAGGAACATCAGCGAAGTGCTCGACATGACGGTCGAGCACGCGTACGAGTTCTTCAACGCGGTGCCCGTCATCGCACGCAAGCTGAAGACGCTGCTCGACGTCGGCCTCGGCTACATCCGCCTCGGCCAGTCGGCGACGACCTTGTCGGGCGGCGAGGCGCAGCGCGTGAAGCTGTCGCTCGAGCTGTCGAAGCGCGACACGGGCCGCACGCTGTACATCCTCGACGAGCCGACCACCGGCCTGCACTTCCACGACATCGCGCTGCTGCTCGAAGTGATCCACCGGTTGCGCGACCAGGGCAACACGGTCGTGATCATCGAGCACAACCTCGACGTGATCAAGACAGCCGACTGGGTGATCGACCTCGGCCCGGAAGGCGGCGCGGGCGGCGGCCAGATCATTGCGCAGGGCACGCCCGAGCAGGTCGCGAAGACGAAGGCGAGCTTCACCGGCAAGTACCTCGCGCCGCTCCTCAAGCGCAACAACCGCAAAGTCGCGGCGGGCTGATCCCGCTATCCGGCGCCCCCCGCGCGCGGCCGCCCGGCCGCGCGCGCGATTCCCTTCCCTCCGGGCGGCCGCACGCGTCCTCGTTTTCCCTTCTTCGTTTACACCACGCGCCAAACGTCAAGTTGCGGACCATAATGGCGGCTATACTTTACGGTCGTAAGGTTCGCCATCCGCACCAATCCGGTGCGGAGACAGGCGGACGCCACCCGGCCGGGCTCGCACCGGCCGGCGCACGAACGACAGCTCTGCATGGGCCGGGAGTCAGCGCTGAAGCGCCGACTCCGGTCGACCGCGAAGCATGGGGCCGGAGCAAGCGTTGAAGCGCTCACTCCGGTCGACAAAGGAAAACACGATGGAGAAGCAACAAGAGTCGCCGCGCGAAGCGCAGAACAAGGAGCCGCACTTGCGCAGCGTGCGGCTGACGAGCGACTTCAGCCTGCCGAAACTGTCGGCGATCGAGATCGGCAGCTACCTGCTGGCGCTCGTCGCGATGTGGCTCATCCTCGACCTCAAGCTGCTCGGCGGGCTGCTCGCCGGCCTGCTCGTCTACCAGCTGATCCACACGATCGCACCGGTGATCGAGCGCCACACGACGAGCATGCGCGCGCGCTGGGTCGCCGTCGTGCTGCTGTCCGCCGCGATCGTCGGCGGGCTCACGGGCATCACGATCGGCATCATCGAACACTTCGAGCACACGGTGCCGAACCTGCAGAGCCTGCTCGGCCAGCTGATGCAGATCGTCGAGCAGACCCGCGCGCGCACGCCCGCGTGGATCGCGAACCTGCTGCCCGTCGACGTCGAGCAGATGAAGGCGAAGGCGGCCGTGCTGATGCACACGCACATGGACCAGCTGCAGCAGAGCGGCAAGAACGTCGCGCGCGGCTTCGGCCACGTGCTGTTCGGGATGATCATCGGCGCGATGATCGCGATCGGCGTCGAGCACGGCAAGGTGCGCCGGCCGCTGTCGACCGCGCTCGTCACGCGCGTGTCACGCTTCGCCGACGCGTTCCGCCGGATCGTGTTCGCGCAGATCAAGATCTCGGCGATCAACTCGTTCTTCACGGGCCTCTACCTGCTGGTCGCGCTGCCGATCTTCCACGAGCAGCTGCCGATGTCGAAGACGCTCGTGCTCGTCACGTTCATCGTCGGCCTGCTGCCGGTGATCGGCAACCTGGTCTCGAACACGCTGATCGTCGCCGTGTCGCTGTCGGTGAGCATGGGCACCGCGATCGCGTCGCTCGCGTTCCTCGTGATCATCCACAAGCTCGAGTACTTCCTGAATGCGAAGATCATCGGCGGCCAGATCGAATCGCGCGCGTGGGAACTGCTGCTCGCGATGCTCGTCATGGAAGCCGCGTTCGGGCTGCCGGGCGTGATCGCCGCGCCGATCTTCTACGCGTACCTGAAGCGCGAGCTGTACATGCTGCGGCTGATCTGACACGCCGCGCGGACGCAACGCCCGCCCCAACGCAAAACGCCGCACCCGGCAACGGGTGCGGCGTTTTGCTTGTCGTGCGGCAGAACGGTGGCTTAGCGGAACACGACCGTCTTCGTCCCGTTCAGCACGATGCGGTGCTCGACATGCCACTTCACCGCGCGCGCGAGCGTCACGCACTCGACGTCGCGGCCGATCGCGGTCAGCTGGTCCGGCGTCATGCTGTGGTCGACGCGCTCCACTTCCTGCTCGATGATCGGGCCTTCGTCCAGATCGGTCGTCACGTAGTGCGCGGTCGCGCCGATCAGCTTCACGCCGCGGTCGAACGCCTGGTAGTAAGGCTTCGCGCCCTTGAAGCTCGGCAGGAACGAATGGTGGATGTTGATCGCGCGGCCGGCAAGCTGCTCGCACATGTTCGGCGACAGGATCTGCATGTAGCGCGCGAGCACGACGAGGTCCGCCTGATGCTCGTCGATCACTTCCAGCACGCGCGCTTCCTGCGCGGCCTTCGCAGCGTCGGACGAGCCGCCGACGAGCGGGAAGTGATGGAACGGGATGTCGTAGCTCGCGGCGAGCTGGTAGAAATCCTTGTGATTCGACACGATCGCCGGGATCTCGATCGGCAGCTGGCCCGTGCGATAGCGGAACAGCAGGTCGTTCAGGCAATGGCCGATCTTCGACACCATGATCACGACGCGCGGCTTCGCCGCCGCGTCGTGCAACTCCCAGCGCATCGCGAACTGCTCGGCGAGCGGCGCGAACTGCGTGCGCAGCGTGTCGAGCGACGACGTCGCATCCATGCCGCTGCCATCATGCTCGAAATGCACGCGCATGAAGAACTCGCCGGTGCGGCTGTCGCCGAACTGCGCCGAATCGAGGATGTTGTTGCCGCGCTCGAACAGGAAGCCCGAGACCGCGTGGACGATGCCGTGCCGGTCGGGGCACGACAGTTTCAAGATAAAGCTGTGATCGGCCGACATGACCGCTACTCCCTTCGTTTCCGTATTCGTGAAATGGCCCGCTCTGGGTCGCTCTGGGTCGCTCGGGGCCGTCCGCGGCAGCCCGGCAAGCCACCCGCGCCCGTCCGATGCGCGCCGTCAGGCTGCGTGCGCGAACAGCGCGTCGATTCCCGCCGCGTCGTCCGACGCGATCCACCGATGCCGCAGCAGCGTGTCGAGCATCGCGAGGCTCGCGTCCATCGTCGCGTCGCCGTCCCGCAGCCAGCCGACCACCTCCGGCACGCTGGCCAGCAGGTGCTCGGCGACTTCGCCGTCCTGGTTGTGCGGCGCGAAGTCGCGCGGCAGCGGCAGGTCGTAGACGAAGATCAGTTCGGACTGCGTCCCTTCCGGCAGCGAGCACAGCACCTGCACCGCACGGCCCGCGATCGCGCGTGCCGCGAGTTCGGCCGGAATGCCGGCTTCCTCCCAGCATTCCTTCGTCAGCGTCTCGTGAACGCCGAGCCCCCAGCCGATGCCGCCCGCGACGACGTTGTCGAGCATGCCGGGGTCGGTTGCCTTGGTCGCGCTGCGGCGGCCGAGCCACATCTGCGGCGTCGCAGCGCCTTCCGGCCGGGGCGCACCCGGCTGAGGTGCCGCCGGTTGAACCGCATATTCTACGATGCCGTTCAGGTGCACCGCATAAGTCTGCGTGCCGAAGAACCGCGACGCGGCCCGCTCGATGTACGCAAGCGGCGGATCGTCGAAGCGGTTGCGGATCGCGTAGATCTCGTCGCGCCAGCCGGGAATCGCGCCCTCGGCCGCAAGCGCGCCGATCGCGCTCGCGAGCGCCATGCTGCGCGCGTCGACCGAGTCGTAGCGGCCGGACAGCACGACACGGTCGTCCGTCAGCTCGAACACGTCGGGCCAGCGGGCGAGCCGCGCTGCGTCGGAACGCCGCACCCAGCCGACCGGCACACCGGCGATCTCGAAGCGCAGGTGCGCGGCCGGGTCGAAGCGGCGCGCGGCGGCGATGCAGGGAAACGTCATCGGCCGCTCCGTCAGTCCTTCAGCGCGACGCGGATGCCGATCGCGATGAACGTCGCGCCGGCGAGCCGGTCGAGCCAGACGCCGACCGTCGGCCGACGCTTCAGCCACGCGCCGATCGCCCCCGCGCACACGCCGAACAGCGAAAAGATCACGGCCGTCTGCAGCATGAACAGCGCGCCGAGCTCGAACATCTGCAGCGTCACGCTCTGCGCGCCGTGCGCATCGACGAACTGCGGCAGGAACACGACGAAGAACAGCGTGACCTTCGGGTTCATCAGGTTGCCGAGCACGCTCTGCCGGAAGATCGACGCGAGCGGCTGCGGGGGGCGCGTGTGCGCGGTCGCGAGGCCCTGGCTGCGCAACGCCTTGATGCCGATCCACACGAGGTACGCGGCGCCCGCGAGCTTCAGGATCTGGAACGCGACCGGCGACGAACGCAGCACGGCCGCGACGCCGAGCGCCGCGAGCGTCGTGTGGAACGTCACGCCGGCGGCAAAGCCGAGCGCCGCGACGAGGCCGGCCGCGCGGCCCTGCGAGATCCCGCGCGCGAGCACCTGCAGGTTGTCGGGGCCGGGCGCGAACGTGATCGCGATCGACGTGGCGAGAAACAGCATGAAGTTCGGCATCATGACCTCGCTGCGTAAGCCGGCGCTCAGTGGCCGGCGAATTCGGTGACGTTGTAGACCGACAGCCCCGCGTTGCGCAGCAGCGCCGAGCCGCCGAGTTCCGGCAGGTCGATGATCGCCGCGCCCTCGACGACGACCGCGCCGAGCCGCTGCAGCAGGTTGCGCCCCGCCATCATCGTGCCGCCGGTCGCGATCAGATCGTCCATGATGACCACGCGGTCGCCGGGCCGGCACGCATCCTCGTGGATCTCGACGGTCGCGCTGCCGTATTCGAGCTCGTACGATTCCGAGCAGGTCTTGTACGGCAGCTTGCCGACCTTGCGGATCGGCACGAAGCCGACGCTCAGCTCGTACGCGACGATCGGCGCGATGATGAAGCCGCGCGCATCGAGGCCCGCGACATAGTCGAGCTTCGCGTCGACATAGCGCTCGACGAACAGGTCGACGAGCACGCGCAGCGCCTTCGGGCTCTGCAGCAGCGTCGTGATGTCGCGAAACATCACGCCTGGCTGCGGCCAGTCGGGCACGGTGCGGATCTGGCTGTGGATGAAGGCGGCGGGATCGAGCGGCGCGCCCGACGACGAATGCGGCATGAAACTCTCCGAAAAAACGGTGCGCGACGTTCCGGGCACCGTTCAGTCATTCCAGTAATACGGGTCAGATAATGATTGGCCAACGCTTAGGCCAACGCTCAGACCGCGGTGGCCGGCGGCTCCCGCCGGTGGCGCGACAGGCGCTCCTCCGCGAGCGCGAGCGCCTCGGGCAGCCCGCGCAGCACGACGATATCGCTCGCGCGCAGCTTGGTCTGCGGATCCGGCTCGACGCCGCGGATGCCGTGCCGGCGGATTGCCGTCACCTCGAGCCCGAGCGCAAACAGCCCGAGCTCGTCCAGCGAGCGCCCGACCGCATCCGCGCGTGCGTCGACCGGCACCGATTGTAGCCGCACCTGCTCGTGGTCGTCGTCGTCCGCGTCGTCGGCGCCGCGGAAATAGCCGCGCAGCAGGCTGTAGCGCTCGTCACGCATCTCCTCGACGCGCCGCACGACCTTGCGCATCGGCACGCCCACCAGCACCAGCGTATGCGACGCGAGCATCAGGCTGCCTTCGACGATCTCCGGGATCACCTCGGTCGCGCCGGCCGCGAGCAGCTTCTCGAGGTCGGCGTCGTCGACGGTGCGCACGATCGCCGGCAGCGTCGGTTCGAGCTCGTGCACGTGATGCAGCACGCGCAGTGCGGACGGCGTGTTCGCATAGGTGATCGCCACCGCCGCCGCGCGGTGGATACCGGCTGCGAGCAGCGACTCGCGGCGCGCGGCGTCGCCGAACACGACCGATTCGCCGGCCGCCGCGGCCGAGCTCACGCGGTCGGGGTCGAGGTCGAGCGCGACGTACGAAATCCCTTCCTGCTCGAGCATCCGCGCCAGGTTCTGCCCTGCGCGGCCATAGCCGCAGATGATCACGTGGCCGCGCTGCTTCAGGCTTTGCGTCGCGATCCGGGTCATCTGCAGCGACTGCATCATCCACTCCGTCGACGACAGCCGCATCACGATCCGGTCCGCGTTCTGGATCAGGAACGGCGCCGCGAGCATCGACAGCAGCATCGATGCGAGGATCGCCTGCAGCAGCGTCGAATCGACGAGATGCCGGTCGAGAATCAGGTTCAGCAGCACGAAGCCGAATTCGCCGGCCTGCGCGAGGCCGAGGCCCGTGCGCATCGCGACGCCCGGGCTCGCGCCAAAGAGCCGCGCGAGCCCCGCGATCATCGTGCCCTTGAACAGGATCTGCCCGACGAAGAAGCCGAGCACGAGCAACGGGTGCTCCCAGATCACGCGCGGATCGAGCAGCATCCCGGTCGTCACGAAGAACAGGCCGAGCAGCACGTCGCGGAACGGCTTGATGTCCTCCTCGACCTGATGGCGGAACGGCGTCTCCGAAATCAGCATCCCCGCGATGAACGCGCCGAGCGCGAGCGACAGGCCGAACTTGTCGGTGATGAACGCGGCGCCGAGCGTAACGAGCAGCAGGTTCAGCACGAACAGCTCCTGCGAGCGGCGCCGCGCGACGACGTTGAGCCAGCGGGTCATGAAGCGCTGCCCGACGATCAGCAGCAGCGCGAGCGCGATCACGATCTTGACGGCCGCGAAGCCGAGCGTGATTGCGAGATCCTTCGACGATTCCGCGCCGAACGCGGCGATCACGATCAGCAGCGGCACGACCGCGAGATCCTGGAACAGCAGCACGCCGAAGATGTTGCGGCCGTGCTCGGTCTCGATCTCGAGCCGCTCGGCGAGCATCTTCGACACGATCGCGGTCGACGACATCGCGAGCGCGCCGCCGAGCGCGACGGCGCCCTGCCACGTGATGTGCACCCAGCGTTCGAACAGCATCCCGAGCACAAGCGCGAGCACGAGCGTCGCGACCACCTGCAACAGGCCGAGGCCGAACACGAGCCGCTGCATCGCGCGCAGCTTCGCGAGCGAGAACTCGAGGCCGATCGAAAACATCAGGAACACCACGCCGAATTCCGCGAGATGCTCGGCCCGCTCGAGATCCGCGGCGATGCCGAGCGCGTGCGGGCCGACCAGGATGCCGACGGTCAGGTAGCCGAGCATCGGCGGCAGGTTCAGCGAACGGAACACGACGACGCCCACCACCGAAGCCAGCAGCAGCAGGAGCGTCATTTCGAGCGGGGAAATCACGGGCAAAGCGTCCTCGTTCGTCGGGGCCACGGCAATGCGGGCGCGGGTGGTGGCGGTGGACAGGCGACATCGGACGAGTCCGAAGGGCCGGCGCGGCGAACAAACGCCTTTGCTATACTCCGCGCATGATAGCGAAAATCAATGATGATCGGGCGCTCGCGCTCGCCCGCGACGTGCTCGACATCGAGGCGGACGCCGTGCGCGCGTTGAGCGACCAGCTCGACGGCGACTTCGTCAGGGCCGTCGCGCTGCTGCTCGGCTGCAGCGGCCGCGTGGTCGTTTCCGGAATCGGCAAATCGGGGCACATCGCCCGCAAGATCGCGGCCACGCTGGCCAGCACCGGCACCCCCGCGTTCTTCGTCCATCCGGCCGAAGCCAGCCACGGCGACCTCGGGATGGTCACGGCCGACGACGTGTTCATCGGCATCTCGTACTCCGGCGAGTCGGAAGAACTCGTCGCGATCCTGCCGCTCGTGAAGCGGATCGGCGCGAAGCTGATCGCGATCACGGGCCGCTCCGAATCCAGCCTCGGCCAGCTCGCCGACGTGAACCTGAACGCCGCGGTGTCGAAGGAAGCGTGCCCGCTGAACCTCGCGCCCACCGCGAGCACGACCGCCGCGCTCGCGCTCGGCGACGCGCTCGCCGTCGCAGTGCTCGACGCGCGCGGCTTCGGCTCCGAGGATTTCGCGCGCTCGCACCCGGGCGGCGCGCTCGGCCGGCGCCTGCTCACCTACGTGCGCGACGTGATGCGCACCGGCGACGAGATTCCGTCCGTCGGGCTCGACGCGACGCTGTCGGACGCGCTGTTCCAGATCACCGCAAAGCGCCTCGGCATGACGGCCGTGGTCGACGCGGCCGGCAAGGTCGCGGGCATCTTCACGGACGGCGACCTGCGCCGCGTGCTCGCGCGCGACGGCGACTTCCGCGCGCTGCCGATCGCCGATGTGATGACGCGCAACCCGCGCACGATCGCGCCGGATCACCTGGCAGTCGAGGCCGTGGAACTGATGGAGCGCCACCGGATCAACCAGATGCTGGTGGTCGATGCCGACGGCGCGCTGATCGGCGCGCTGAACATGCACGACCTGTTCTCGAAGAAGGTGATCTGATGACCGCTGCGCTCACTGCGGCCGAACGCGCGAGCCGCGTGAAGCTGATGGTTTTCGACGTCGACGGCGTGCTGACCGACGGCGGCCTGCTGTTTACGGCCGCCGGCGACGCGATGAAGTCGTTCAATTCGCTCGACGGGCATGGCGTGAAGCTGCTCGGCGAGGCCGGCATCGCGACCGCGATCATCACCGGCCGCCGTTCCGAGATCGTCGCCGCCCGCGCGAAGGAAATGAAGATCACGCACCTGTTCCAGGGCGTCGACAACAAGCTCGCGGTGTTCGCCGATCTGATCGCGTCGCTCGGCCTCGCGGCCGACGCGTGCGGCTACATGGGCGACGACTGGCCCGACCTGCCCGTGATGCTGCGCTGCGGCTTCGCGGCCGCGCCGGCCAACGCGCATCCCGACGTGATCGCGCGCGCGCACTGGGTCGCCGAGGCCCGCGGCGGCCACGGCGCGGTGCGCGAAGTGTGCGACACGATCCTGCGCGCACAGCGCCGCTACGACGCGCTGCTCGCGGCCGCCTGCGGAGCCTGACGGATGAATAGCCGATTCCGCTGGACCCAGCTGCTGCCGCTCGCCGCGGTCGCGGCGCTCGCGGGCGTCACGTGGTGGCTGCTGCAGGCGACGCTGCCGCCGCCCGGCGAAGGCCCCGCGCAGGAGAAGCGCCACACGCCCGACTATTTCGCCGACAACTTCTCGGTCACCGAGCTCGACCAGTCCGGCGCGACCCAGTACCGGCTGACGGCGACGAAGCTGATCCACTTCGAGGACACCGAATCGAGCGACCTGACCGCGCCCGCGATGCGCGCGTTCCAGCCCGGCAGGCCGATCGTGACGACCACCGCGAAGCGCGGCACCGTCAACGGCGACGTGTCGGTCGTCGACCTGTACGACGACGCGCGCATCCTGCGCGCGGCGGGCGGCGGCGATCCGCAGATGCAGGCCGATTCCCAGCATTTCCGGATCTTCGTCAATGATGATGTGATCCAGACCGAAAAGCCGGTTAAACTTCAGCGCGGCCTGTCGCTCGTCAACGCGACCGACGGCATGAAGTACAACAACGTCACCCGGGTCATCGAGCTCTACGGCAACGTGCGCGGCACGATTGCCGCGGCGGACACGTCCGGCGGCTCGAAAGCTCAACCCAGGTGACGCATCCCTCACGTGATTGCATGAACGAATCGTTCCCTCGTCAGAATACCGGCGGCGCTGCGCGCGCCGTCCGCGCCGCGCTCGCCGCGACGCTCGTGGCGCTCCCGCTCGTCGGGCTGGCGCCGCTCGCCCATGCCGAGAAGGCCGACCAGAGCAAGCCGATCAACGTCGAGGCCGACAACCTGACCTATGACGACCTGAAGCAGGTGACCGTCGCGACCGGCAACGTCGTGATCACGAAGGGCACGATCGTCATCAAGGGTGATCGCGTCGAAGTGCGGCAGGATCCGGAAGGCTACCAGTACGCCACGTCATACGGCAGCGGCAAGAAACACGCGTCGTTCCGCCAGAAGCGCGAAGGCCTCGACGAATACATCGACGGCGACGCGGAGCGCATCGACTACGACGGCAAGCAGGACCTGACGACGCTCACCACCGCCGCGACCGTGCGCCGCCTGCAGGGCACGACGACGATCGCCGACACCGTGCACGGCAGCGTGGTCACGTACGACGGCCAGCGCGACTTCTACACCGCGCGCGGCGGCAAGGACGTCGCCGCGCCGGGCAACCCGAACGGCCGCGTGCGCGCGATGCTGTCGCCGAAGAACGGCGGCCCCGCGCCGCTGACGGGCGCGCCGGCCAAGCTCGCGCCGTCGTCGACGATCCAGGGAGCGCCGGACTGATGAACGCGCTACCGAACCGCCAGCCGGCCGGCACGTCGAGCTCGCTCGTCGTCCGCAACCTGAAGAAGCGCTACGGCTCGCGCACCGTCGTCAAGGACGTGTCGCTCGACGTGAAGAGCGGCGAAGTCGTCGGCCTGCTCGGCCCGAACGGCGCCGGCAAGACCACGTCGTTCTACATGATCGTCGGCCTCGTGCCGCTCGACGCGGGCGAGATCTCGCTGAACGGCAGCTCGATCAGCCTGCTGCCGATCCACAAGCGCGCATCGCTCGGGCTGTCGTACCTGCCGCAGGAAGCATCGGTGTTCCGCAAGCTGACCGTCGAGGAAAACATCCGCGCGGTGCTCGAGCTGCAATTCGGCGACGACGGCAAGCGGCTGTCGAAGGACGCGATCGCGTCGCGCACCGAAGCGCTGCTCGACGAGCTGCAGATCGGCCACCTGCGCGAGAACCCTGCGCTGTCGCTGTCGGGTGGCGAACGCCGCCGCGTCGAGATCGCACGCGCGCTCGCGACCAACCCGAGCTTCATCCTGCTCGACGAGCCGTTCGCGGGCGTCGACCCGATCGCGGTGCTCGAGATCCAGAAGATCGTCAAGTTCCTGAAGCAGCGCAACATCGGCGTGCTGATCACCGACCACAACGTGCGCGAAACGCTCGGCATCTGCGACCACGCGTACATCATCAGCGACGGCTCGGTGCTCGCGGCCGGCGCCCCCAGCGAGATCATCGAGAACGAAAGCGTGCGCCGCGTGTATCTCGGCGAACACTTCCGCATGTAACTCGCACTTGACGCGTACTTAGAGCGCACTTAAAGCACACGTAACGCGCGTTCACGGCAACGCGCCACACGGCCCTGCCCGGCTCCGCCGCGCGGGGCCGTGCCCCTTTTCACGCGGCCGTGGCGGCGCGCGTAATCGCGGATGGCCCAATGCGGTGGGTCGTGGCAAACTCCGGGTATGACTCCCTCCTTGCCATGAAAGCCAGCCTTCAACTCCGCCTGTCGCAACACTTGGCGCTGACGCCGCAACTGCAGCAGTCGATCCGGCTCCTGCAGCTGTCGACGCTCGAACTCCAGCAGGAAGTGGCGATGGCGGTCGCCCAGAATCCGCTGCTCGAGAACGACGACGAATGGATCGCGAGCCCGCTGCGCGTTGCAGCGGACGGTTCGCTGATCGCGCAGACGCCGCCCGCGTCGAACCCCGAGCCGATGTCGGCCACCAACGGCAGCGGCCAGACCAGCGAGCGCGCGGAACGTGACGAGCCTGCCGGCGCCGACGAGTACGACGGCTACGCAAGCGGCGACAGCGGCGACGGTCCGCAATGGAACCTCGACGAGTTCGGCCGCGCGAGCGGCGCGTCCGACGACGACGACCTGCCGCCGCTGCAGGTGCAGGAAGCCGCGACGTCGCTGCGCGACCACCTGTCCGCGCAGCTGCGCGTCACGCAGGCCGGGCCGCGCGACCGCGCGCTCGTGATGTTCCTGATCGAATCGCTCGACGACGACGGCTACCTGACCGCGACGCTCGACGAGGTGCTCGCCGATCTGCCGCCCGAACTCGAGGTCGACTGCGACGAGCTGAACGCCGCGCTCGCGCTGCTGCACAGCTTCGATCCGGCCGGTGTCGGGGCTCGTTCGGCGTCCGAATGCCTGAAGCTGCAGCTGCTGCGGCTCGATCCGTCCCCGACGCGCACGCTCTCGCTCGAGATCGTGTCGCAACACCTCGAGCTGCTGGCCGCGCGCGACTTCACGCGGTTGCGCAAGCACCTGAAGGCGACCGACGACGCGCTGCGCGACGCGCACGCGCTGATCCGCTCGCTCGAACCGTTCCCCGGCGCCGCGTACGGCAAGGCCGAGGCCGACTACGTCGTGCCCGACATCATGGTGAAGAAGGTCGGCCAGGGCTGGCAGGCGGAACTCAATCCGGAAGTCGTGCCGCGCCTGCGGATCAACAACCTCTACGCGAACATCCTGCGCAACAGCCGCGGCGATCCGTCCGCGGGTTCGCTCAAGCAACAACTGCAGGAAGCACGCTGGCTGATCAAGAATATCCAGCAGCGCTTCGACACGATCCTGCGTGTTGCGCAGGCTATTGTCGAACGTCAGAAGAATTTCTTTGCGCACGGTGAAATCGCGATGCGCCCCTTGGTTTTGCGGGAAATAGCTGATACGCTGGGCCTACACGAGTCGACTGTCAGCCGTGTGACAACCGGGAAGTACATGCTGACCCCGTTCGGGACGCTTGAATTTAAGTACTTCTTCGGATCTCACGTTTCGACCGACACCGGTGGCGCCGCATCGTCGACCGCCATCCGTGCCCTCATCAAGCAACTGATAGGAGCCGAAGACACAAAATCGCCTCTTTCGGACAGCCGAATTGCCGAACTGCTGGCAGAACAAGGCTTCGTGGTTGCGCGCCGCACGGTTGCAAAATATCGCGAAGCCCTCAAGATCCCGGCAGTCAATCTGCGCAAGTCTCTTTAAGCCTGCTGCCTGCCCGGCGGCAGGCGTGTTCCGGCCACCGCGCACACGGGGTAAGGCCGGGCGACCTGTCCGTCATCTGCCGCATCGCGGATGCGGCACGGGCAAGTCGACCGGACGACCGCAACAACGCGGACTGGTGGCCACTCGCTTGGAGAAGCACTATGAACCTGAAGATCAGTGGACATCATCTCGAAGTCACGCCTGCAATTCGCGAATACGTGATCACCAAGCTGGACCGGGTGCTACGGCATAGCGATCAGGTAATCGATGGCACTGTGATTCTCTCGGTCGACAACCACAAGGAAAAGGACAAGCAGCAACGCGCGGAAATCAATCTGCATCTGAAGGGCAAGGACATCTTCGTCGAAAGCGCGAACGGCAATCTGTACGCGGCGATCGATCTGCTGATCGACAAGCTGGATCGCCAGGTCGTCAAGCACATGGAGCGCCTGCAAACGCACGCGCACGATCCGATCAAGCTTCAGCCGGCGATCGAACAGATCGAAGTGCCGCCGCAATAAGCGCACACCGCATCAGCATGCCGCCCGGTTCGCCGGGCGGTTTTTTTTGTAGTCCGGCGCAACACTGCGGGCACTGCCGGCACCGCGAGCGGCTCGCGCGAGCCGCCCGGCCGCTTCGCGCCACGCGCCCGGCTGTGTTCTATAATGCTCCGGTTATTTGCCGGGGGGGCCGGGGGGCGTTGGGTACGGTCGCCGTGCCTCGCAGGTCGCCATCGCCAAACGCCTTGATATCGCCGAACATGGAAAATCAGTCTGCCGCCGCGAGGAGACCCCAGGCCGCCCAATCGCCTGCCAACATGAATCGCCTAGCCAAAATCCTGCCCCTAGAGAACGTCGTCATCGACCTCTCCGTCACCAGCAAGAAACGCGTGTTCGAACAAGCCGGGCTGATGTTCGAGAATCAGAACGGCATTGCCCGCAGCACCGTCACGGACAACCTGTTCGCGCGCGAGCGCCTCGGCTCGACCGGGCTCGGCGAAGGCGTCGCGATTCCGCACGGGCGCATCAAGGGCCTCAAGCATCCGCTCGCCGCGTTCGTGCGGCTCGCCGATCCGATTCCGTTCGAGGCGCCCGACGGCCAGCCGGTTTCCCTCCTGATTTTCCTGCTCGTCCCCGAGCAAGCCACCCAGCAGCATCTCGAGATCCTGTCGGAAATCGCGCAACTGCTGTCCGACCGCGACGCGCGCGAGCGTTTGCACAACGAAACGGACCCCGCCGAGTTGCATCGCCTGCTCACTCAGTGGCAACCTTGAGTTGATCCGGGCGGTACATTTTCCCGAACGAGGCGGCGCAAGCCGCCGTCCCGGGCCGCCCGGCGCCGGCCCGGCAAGGCGACGCCCGTCGCCACGCGCGCGCACCGGCTCATTGGAGTGACGGACTCATGGATACGTCCAGCATCAACGCCCAAAGCATCTTCGACGACAACGCGGCCACGCTGAAGCTCAGCTGGCTGACGGGGCATGAAGGCTGGGAGCGCGGCTTTT
This sequence comes from Burkholderia sp. Ac-20353, assembly GCF_017104785.1. Taxonomy (NCBI): domain Bacteria; kingdom Pseudomonadati; phylum Pseudomonadota; class Betaproteobacteria; order Burkholderiales; family Burkholderiaceae; genus Burkholderia; species Burkholderia sp. Ac-20353. The sequence goes on from NZ_JAAGPL010000136.1 coordinate 18,604, forward strand.
CGGCCGACACCGTCGCGAACGCGACCTCGAGCGCCGACCTCGTCGGCCACCTGAACCTGATCCACCCGAACCGGATCCAGGTGCTCGGCGAAGCCGAGATCGACTACTACCAGCGGCAGACCGACGAAGACCGTTCGCGCCACATGGCCGAACTGATCGCCCTCGAGCCGCCGTTCCTCGTCGTCGCCGGCGGCGCCGCGGCGCCGCCCGAACTCGTGCTGCGCTGTACGCGCTCGTCGACCCCGCTGTTCACGACGCCGATGTCGGCCGCCGCGGTGATCGACAGCCTGCGCCTCTACATGTCGCGCATCCTCGCGCCGCGCGCGACGCTGCACGGCGTGTTTCTCGACATCCTCGGGATGGGCGTGCTGCTGACGGGCGACTCGGGCCTCGGCAAGAGCGAACTCGGCCTCGAGCTGATCAGCCGCGGCCACGGCCTCGTCGCCGACGACGCGGTCGACTTCGTCCGTCTTGGCCCCGATTTCGTCGAAGGGCGCTGCCCGCCGCTGCTGCAGAACCTGCTCGAAGTGCGCGGCCTCGGCCTGCTCGACATCAAGACCATCTTCGGCGAGACCGCCGTGCGACGGAAGATGAAGCTGAAGCTGATCGTGCAGCTCGTGCGGCGCCCGGACGGCGAGTTCCAGCGCCTGCCGCTCGAAAGCCAGACCGTCGACGTGCTCGGTTTGCCGATCAGCAAGGTCACGATCCAGGTTGCGGCCGGCCGCAACCTCGCGGTGCTCGTCGAGGCAGCGGTCCGCAACACGATCCTGCAGTTGCGCGGAATCGACACGTTGCGTGATTTCATGGATCGGCAACGACTCGCGATGCAAGATCCCGATAGTCAGTTTCCCGGCAAGCTCGTATAGGGCCTGCTCACACCAGCAACGGGCCCGCTGCGGCCCGTCGCGCAGCGCGGGCGCGTCGTGCCGGTGCTATGATGAACCGTCAGGATTTTCTGCTTCCCATGCGCATCGTTCTCATCACCGGCATTTCCGGTTCCGGCAAATCCGTCGCGCTGAATGCGCTGGAGGACGCAGGCTACTACTGCGTCGACAATCTGCCGCCGCAAGTGCTGCCCGAGCTGACCCGCTACCTCGCCGAAGAAGGCCAGCAGCGGCTCGCGGTTGCGATCGACGCGCGCTCGAGCGCGTCGCTCGACGAAATGCCCGGCCTGATCCGTACGCTGTCGCGCGATCACGATCTGCGCGTGCTGTTCCTCAATGCGAGCACCCCCGCGCTGATCCAGCGCTTCTCCGAAACGCGCCGCCGTCATCCGCTGTCGGGCTCGCCATCGCACGACGCGGACATCGGCCTGCTGTCGTCGCTCGAGGAGGCGATCGAGCGCGAGCGCGAACTCGTCGCGCCGCTCGCCGAGTTCGGCCACCAGATCGACACGAGCAACCTGCGCGCGAACGTGCTGCGCACCTGGGTCAAGCGCTTCATCGAACAGAAGAACGACGACCTGATGCTGATGTTCGAATCGTTCGGCTTCAAGCGCGGCGTGCCGCTCGACGCCGACCTGATGTTCGACGTGCGCGCGCTGCCGAACCCGTACTACGACCATCAGTTGCGCCCGCTCACCGGGCTCGACCAGCCGGTCATCGCGTTTCTCGACGCACTGCCGATCGTCCACCAGATGATCGACGACATCCATGCGTTCCTGATCAAATGGCTGCCGCACTTCCGCGAAGACAACCGTAGCTATCTGACCGTCGCCATCGGCTGTACGGGCGGCCAGCATCGCTCGGTGTTCATCGCGGAAACGCTCGCCGCGCGCCTCGCGCGCGAGGCGAACGTGATCGTGCGGCATCGTGACGCGCCCGTGGATGTCGACGCGTCGTCGCGGCTCGTGGCCGAGGTCGCCAGACCTTAGCGACGCCGCTTCTCCGAAAGCGCCATGTCCTCTCTCTCGACCACCCTGCTCGACCTGCCGCTGTTCCCCCTCCATACGGTGCTGTTTCCGGGCGGCCTGCTGCCGCTCAAGGTGTTCGAGGCGCGCTACCTCGACATGGCGCGCGCGTGCCTGCGCGACGACGCGCCGTTCGGCGTCTGCCTGCTGAAGAGCGGCCCGGAAGTCGCGCAGGAAGGTGCGGTGTCGGTACCCGAAACGATCGGCTGCATGGCGCGCATCGTCGAATGCGACACCGGCGAGTTCGGGATGCTGTTCCTGCAGGCGATCGGCACGCAGCGCTTCGAGCTGCTGTCGCATCGCGTCGAGGCGAACGGGCTGCTGGTCGGCATCGCGGAGCCGCTGCCCGACGACATTCCGCTCGAGGGCGAGCAGGCGCTCGCGCAGTTCGGCGCGTGCGCGGAGGTGCTCGAACGCATCATCGACGCGCTAAAGCAGAAGATCGACAAGGAAAAGGACAAGCTGCCGTTCTGCGAACCGTTCCGGCTCGACGATCCGAGCTGGGTGTCGAACCGTCTCGCGGAACTGCTGCCGCTCGACCTGCGCGCGCGACAGAAGCTGATGGAGTTTCCCGATGTCGGCGCGCGCATCGACGCCGTGCATCACGTGCTGAACCGGCACGGCTGGCTCTGAGCGCGAAGGCCGGTGCGCGTTGCGGGTGCGCTTTGCAGGTGCGCTTCGCGGGCGCACTCCGCGCGCGACCCGCGCGTCGCGTCAAAGCGCGTTGCGTTACAGCAGTGAACCGCTCAATCCGTCGAGCAGCTTGCGCACCGGCGCAGGCACGCCATATGCGTCGAGCCCGGCGAGCGGCACCCACGCAGTCTGTGCGTCCTGCGCGACGAGCGCGCCGCCGTCACCCATTTCGCTCAGCCGCGGCTCGATCTCGAGCTTGAAATGCGTGAACGTGTGCGTGAGCGGCGCGAGCGGCACCGGACCGCCGCCGCCGAATCCGCGCGCGCGCTCGGCGAGCGCGGCATCGCCGTCGGCCTCCGGCAGGCTCCAGAGCCCGCCCCAGATGCCGGCCGGCGGACGCCGCTCGAGCAGCACCGCGTCGCCGTCGCGCAGCACGAGCATCCACGTCTTCTTCGTCGGCACATTCTTCTTCGGACGCGCGGCCGGCAATTCGCGCTGCCGGCCCGTCGACTGCGCGACGCAATCCCCCGCGAACGGGCAGCGCGCGCAATCCGGCTTGCCGCGCACGCACAGCGTCGCGCCGAGATCCATCAGCCCCTGTGTGTAGGCGCTCACGTCGTCCGCATGCGCCGCGTCGGGCAACAGCGATTCGGCAAGCGCCCACATGTCGTTCTCGACGCGCTTTTCACCCGGGAACCCCTCGACGCCGAACACGCGCGCGAGCACGCGCTTCACGTTGCCGTCGAGAATCGTCGCGTGCGCGCCGAACGCGAACGACGCGATCGCCGCGGCGGTCGAGCGGCCGATGCCCGGCAGTTCGGCGAGCGCCTCCGGCGTCGACGGAAACGCGCCGCCGTGGTCGGCCACCACGACCTGCGCGCAGCGATGCAGGTTGCGCGCGCGCGAGTAGTAGCCGAGGCCGGCCCACAACGCCATCACGTCGTCGAGCGGTGCAGCCGCGAGCGCCGCGACGTCCGGGTAGCGCTCGAGAAAGCGCAGGTAATAAGGCACGACGGTCGATACCTGCGTCTGCTGCAGCATGATTTCGGACAGCCAGATGCGATACGGGTCACGGGTGTTCTGCCACGGCAGGTCGTGGCGACCGTGCTCGCGCTGCCACGCGATCAGGCGCGTGGCGAACGTGCGGTGCAGCGGCGTGACGGGAAACGGAGCGGGGGCGATACGGGGTGGCTTCAAGGTCGCAAGTAGGTGGCAAGTGGTTTCAACGCTGGCAGGACGGACAATAGTAGGTCGACCGCTGGCCCTGCACGATCTGCCGGATCGGCGTGCCGCACACGCGGCAAGGCTGCCCGGCGCGATCATAGACGAAGCAGTCGAGCTGGAAGTAGCCGCTCTCGCCGTTGCTGCCGACGAAATCGCGCAGCGTGCTGCCGCCGCGCTCGATCGCGTCGGCGAGCGTCGCGCGCACGGCGTCGGCCAGCCGCTCGTAGCGCGGCAGCGACACCTTGCCGGCCGCGGTGGTCGGCCGGATGCGCGCGCGGAACAGGCTCTCCGACGCATAGATGTTGCCGACGCCGACGACGATGTCGCCCGCGAGCAGCGCCTGCTTGACCGACACCGAGCGCCCGCGCGTGCGCGCGTGCAGCAGCGCGCCGGTGAACGCCGGCGAGAACGGTTCGACGCCGAGCCCGGCCAAGAGCGGATGCGCGTGCACGTCGCCGTCTTCGCGCGGATGCCACAGTACGGCACCGAAGCGGCGCGGATCACGGAAACGCAGCACGAACTCGTCGAAAATCCAGTCGATATGGTCGTGTTTCGCGGCCGCGGGCGGCGCGCCGGCCGTCGGCAGCACGCGCAGCGTGCCCGTCATGCCGAGGTGCACGATGAACCAGCCGGCATCGACTTCGAACAGCAGGTACTTGCCGCGCCGCTCGACGCCGAGCACCTCGCGCGCGCGCAGCTGTTCCGCGAGCCCGGCGGGCACGGGCCAGCGCAGCATCGCGGTGCGCACGTCGACGCGCTCGACGCGACGGCCCGCGACAAAGGGTTCGATACCGCGGCGCGTGACTTCGACTTCCGGCAACTCTGGCATGTTCTGGGGGTCTTAGACTGGATGATGACGATCGTGCGTGTATTGTAGCGAGCGCGATACAATCGGCTGAAACATCGAACGGATTTCCATGACCCTGCCCTCGAAGCTGCTTCAGAAGCGCCCCGCCGCCGACGCGCGTGCCTCGCGCGCCTTCCCGATCCGCCGCGCGCTTGGTGCCGCGCTGGTCGCCGCATGGACGCTTGCCGCCTTCCCGGCGCACGCGCAGGATCCGGCGCCGGACGATGCCGAATCCCAGAGCGCGTTCGATCACGTGTTGCCGGACGAGAAAAAGGATCTCCCGAACGTCCAGCTGACGAGCCAGATCGTCTACCAGGTGCTCGCCGCCGAGGTTGCGCTGCAGCGCAACCAGCCTGCGCCTGCGTTCCAGACCTATCTCGCGCTCGCCCGCGACACGCACGACCCGCGCATGGCGCAGCGCGCGACCGAAATCGCGCTCGGCGCGCAGAGCCCGGCCGACGCGCTGTCCGCCGCAGAGCTGTGGCGGCAGTACGCGCCCAATTCGAATCGCGCATCGCAGGTCGACGCCGCGCTGCTCGTGCTGTCCGGCAAGCCGGCCGACGCGCAGCA
>NZ_JAAGPL010000137.1:0-23569 GCF_017104785.1 Burkholderia sp. Ac-20353
TGCGCTCGTCGCGGCGCTGACCGCGCCCGCACGGCGGACGTCGTTTCAGCCGGCGCCCGCGTATGGCAGGCTGCGCAGTGCTCGCGCGGCTGCCAGGCCGGCCGGCGCGCCCGTCCGGGCAGCGCGTATTGTACCCGACGGCTTTCGCGCGCAGCGGCTCGTCTACGCCAGTACGACAGGCGTTTACGGCGACTGCGGCGGCGCGCGCATCGACGAGACGCAGCCGCTGCGACCCGCGAACCCGCGCGCGGTGCGCCGCGTATCGGCGGAGCGCCAGCTGCGCGCCGCGACCGTGCGCGGCGTGCTGTCCGCGCGGATCGTCCGGATCCCCGGCATCTATGCGGCGAACCGGCTGCCGCTCGCGCGCCTCGAACGCGGCACGCCGGCGCTCGAACCAGCCGACGACGTCTATACGAACCACATCCACGCGGACGACCTCGCGGCGATCCTGCGGCGCGCGGCAGTGCGCGGCAGGCCGTCGCGCGCGGTGCACGCGTCGGACGACAGCGAACTGCGGATGGGGGAGTATTTCGACCGGGTCGCGCACGCGTTCGGCCTGCCGCCGCCGCCGCGCGTGAGCCGTGCCGACGCCGAGCGCCTGCTCGAACCGGCGCTGCTGTCGTTCATGCGCGAGTCGCGGCGGCTGTCGAATGCACGCCTGAAGCGCGAATTGTGCGTGACGTTGCGCTATCCGACCGTAGACGAATTCCTTCAAACGCTCGGGACCGGCCACGCATCAGGTCAGCGCCGGTAACGCCTCGATCAGCAGGAAGCACAGCAGCGCGCCGATCAGCGCGCCAATCAGGTTCGGATGATATTTGTGCTTCGCGCGCATGAAGGCCAGCAGCCCGCCGATCGCGAGCGTGCCGACCACCGCGAACGCGAGCATCACGTAGGACATGTCGATCGAATTGGTCGTATGCATGATGTCTCCCCAGCATCGCTGCTCGTAACAGCTTGTAATTCGAGTATAGCGGGGGATCGCGCCGCCGCGACGCCGTCGATTGCCGAACGGTCGTGCGGATTTTCCCTTAGCGGGTTCGGGCGGCGTCGCGCAGCGACGCGAGGTCGGCCTCGCTCAGCCAGCGCCATGCGCCCGGTGCGAGGTCGGTCGGCAGCGTGAAGCCGCCGATGCTTTCGCGGTGCAGCGCCTCGACGCGATTGCTCGCGGCCGCGACCATGCGTTTCACTTGGTGATATTTGCCTTCGAGCACGGTCAGCGCGAGCACGTGCGTGTCGCGCGCGTCGGCGGCCACTGCGGCGATCGGTTTCGGCTCGCCGTGAAGCTGTACGCCGGTGCGCAGTGCGTGCAGTTGCGCGTCGTCGAGCGGGTGGCGCACGGTCGCGACGTAGGTCTTCGGCACCTTGCGCTTCGGCGACGTGTAAGCGTGGACGAACTGGCCGTCGTCGGACAGCAGCAGCAGGCCCGTCGTGTCCTGGTCGAGGCGGCCGACGCACTGAACGCCGCGGGCGGCGAGCGGTGCCGGCAGCAGGCTGAACACGCTCGCGTGATGCTGCGGATCGCGTGAGCATTCGTAGCCGGCCGGCTTGTTGAGCGCGAGATACGCGTGCGCATGGAACGGCCACGCGGTGTCGTCGACCGAGAACACGAGCCCGTCGGTGTCGAAGTCGGCATCGGGGTCGGTGCAGGATGCGCCGGCGACCGCGACGCGCGCGGCCACGATCAGCGCGCGGCACTGGCGGCGCGAGCCGAAACCCTGGGTGAAGAGAATGCGTTCGAGATCCATAGCGCGCGCATTCTATCAAGCGGCGCGGGAACGCCGGCACGACGCGCGCGCGGCTGGTAAGCTGCCGGAGCGTTTCGGGCGGCAGGCTTCGTGTGCCGCCTGGTCATTTTTTTCACGGATCCACCATGACTTTCGATCTGCTCTCGCTCAGCCGCAAGGCTGCCGCCGTCGCGCTCACCGCGACCGTCGCGACCGTTTCATCGGCCGCATTCGCGCATGCGCGGCCCGAGAAAACCGACCCGCCCGCGAACGCGGCGCTGAGCGCCGCACCGTCTGCCGTCACGATCGACTTCACCGAGAAGCTCGAGCCCGCGTTCAGCTCGATCGTCGTCGTCGACGGCGCCGGCAAGACGGTGTCGGACGGCAAGGCGAGCGTCGACGCCGCGAACCGCAAGCGGATGACGGTGCCGCTGTCCGCGGCCGGCACGAGCGCCTATACGGTGAAATGGGTGGCCGTCGCGACCGACGGCCACCGCACCCAGGGCACGTACCGGTTCAGCGTGAAGTGATCGCGGCGGCCGCGCAGCGATCCGGAGGCAGTTCGTGACCGTGTCCGGGCGCGGCAGCGCGTGATCCGCGCGCCGGATTGGATCGATTTTCTGGATAATCCATCCAGCCGCGACCGGCTGACTGGCGCAGCGCACGTGCCTACACTCGGGATTTCGTTCAACGAGAAAGGAGTCAACCGTGGCCACTCACACGCTCGCAGACAAGGTCGTCCTGATCGCAGGCGGCGCAAAGAACCTCGGCGGATTGATCGCGAAGGACCTGGCGAGCCACGGCGCGAAGGCGGTGGCGATTCACTACAACAGCGCGGCGTCGCAGCCGCAGGCCGAGGAGACGGCCGCCGCGGTGCGTGCGGCGGGCGCGGACGCCGCGACGTTCCAGGCCGACCTGACGACGGCCGCGGCGGTCGAGCAGCTGTTCGATGCGGCGAAGCAGCGCTTCGGCAAGATCGACATCGCGATCAACACGGTCGGCAAGGTGCTGAAGAAGCCGATCACCGAGATCAGCGAGGCCGAGTACGACGACATGTTCGCGGTCAACAGCAAGTCGGCGTTCTTCTTCATCAAGGAGGCGGGGCGACATCTCGAGGATCACGGCAAGCTCGTCACGCTCGTGACGTCGCTGCTCGGCGCGTTCACGCCGTTCTATGCGGCCTATGAAGGGTCGAAGGCGCCGGTCGAGCACTTCACGCGCGCGGCCGCGAAGGAGTACGGCGCGCGCGGGATCTCGGTGACGGCCGTCGGGCCGGGCCCGATGGATACGCCGTTCTTCTATCCGGCCGAAGGCGCCGACGCGGTCGCGTACCACAAGACCGCGGCCGCGCTGTCGCCGTTCAGCAAGACGGGCCTGACCGACATCGAGGACGTCGTGCCGTTCATCCGCCACCTCGTGACTGACGGCTGGTGGATCACGGGCCAGACGATCCTGATCAACGGCGGTTATACGACCAAGTAAGCGGCCAGGTAAGCGGCCGGTCCGGTCCGGGCGCGGCGCGGGCCGCGTACCGCAATGGCCGGTTTGCGTGGACAATGGACGGGCGCGCGGGCGTGAAGGCCGCGCGCCTTTTTCATGTCCGCCGCCGGGCGATTGCGTCGCGTGTTGCGGCGCCCGGTTGCCCGAACGAACCCACCTCCTTGCCGATGGACAAGCTGGATCAGGTCAGAATCTTCCTGCAGGTTGCCGAGATGGGCAGCTTCATCAAGGCCGCGCATGCGCTCGACGTGCCGCGCGCGACCGTGTCGGCAGCCGTCCAGCAGCTCGAGACGGGCGTCGGCACGCGCCTGTTGCATCGCACTACGCGGCAGGTGCAACTGACGGCCGACGGCGCACTGCTGGTCGAACGCGGCCGGCGCCTGCTCGCGGAGGCCGACGAGCTCGACCGCCTGTTCCGCGGCCGCGACCGGGACGTGATCGGGCGGCTCAACGTCGACGTGCCGAGCCGCATCGCGCGGCGCGTGATCGCGCCCGCGCTGCCGTCGCTGTTTCGCCGCTACCCGAAGCTGCAGCTGTCGCTAGGCTCGACCGACCGTTCGATCGATCTCGTGCAGGAAGGTGTCGACTGCGCGATCCGCGTCGGCTGGCTCGCGGACAGCAGCCTCGTCGCGCGGCCGCTCGGCCGCTTCGTGCTGGTCAATTGCGCGAGCCCCGACTACCTGCGCGAACACGGTGTGCCGACGCATCCGGATGCGCTCGTGCACGGGCATTGGGCGGTCGGCTACGCATCGCCGACGAGCGGCCGCGAGCTGCCGTGGGAGATCTGCACCGACGGCGCCGGGCAAGCGCTGGCGCTGCCGAGCCGCGTGATCGTCAACAATGCCGAAACCTATATCGCGAGCTGCCTCGCGGGGATGGGGCTGATCCAGATTCCCCGCTTCGACGTCGAACACCTGCTCGACAGCGGCGCGCTGGTCGACGTGATGCCCGGCTATCGGGCCGCGCCGATGGACGTGTCGGCCGTGTATCCGCACCGCGGGCACCGCTCGCGCCGGCTCAATGCATTCATCGAGTGGTTCGAAGAGCTGATGGGCGGCGCGTTGCGGGAGAGCGGCGGCGACGGCTGAACGGCCGCGCGCTCATTCGGTGCGGTGCGGGATGTTGTCCGGGAACGGATAGGGCGCGTGCGGTCCCGGCCAGTCGGGCACGGGCGGCTCGCTCAGCACGTCGCATCCGCCGAGCATGAGCAACAGAACCGCGGCGAGCACGCGGCCGCAGATCGGCCGTGAAATTGCGCGCATCGACATAGGCCGCCTCCTTGCTGCGTCCTTCTGATGCTTGGACAGCCGGGCGGGGACGTGTGTTGCGGCGTGTGCGGCGGAAAATGAAATTCCTCGCGTGCTACATTCCCCACAGATTTCCTGTGAGGATTCGGCATGAGTTCTGCATTCATTCGCGAAGGCGACACGACCGACCACGGCGGCCGTGTGGTTGCCTGCACATCAACCAACATCGTTTTCGGGAAGCCGCTCGCGCTCGAAGGCGACATGGTGTCGTGTCCGAAGTGCGGCGGCGTCTATCCGATCGTTGGCGTTCGGATTCGCAGCATGACGTTCGGCGGTCGAGCCGTAGCGACCGAAGGCGACAAGACAGCCTGCGGCGCGACGCTGATCGCGTCGCAAGGTATGGCGACGGTAGAGCCGACGTCAGGCGCAGGCGGGGCGGTCGGTGCGGGCAAAAGCGTAGTCGCACAGGATGTCGCACCAGGCGTCGTCGCTCAGCTTTAATCAACCCGGTTCGGCTTGAACTGCGGGTGTGGGCGAAGCATGAGCGGCGGGTACTCGGGTGGTTCGGCGGTCGGAGGTTCGGGAAGCGGCGAGGGGCGAACGACCGTCGTAGGGGCTCGAAGCGGGTTGCCGCCAATGTCTCCAGTAGGCCCCGGATCGGCCGCCCCTGGTGCAGCCTTCCCTTAAAGATCATGACGAAAGACGAATTGGTCGCGTGGGCTCATGACCCGCGACGACAAGACACCTTGCCCTTTGGGCTTTATGAGCCCCCTTACCAAAAGGCCATCGTCGGCGCAGCTCTTGTCGTTCGGGGCGTGGTGTACTTCAAGGACGGCTATACCAAGCCGGTGCGTGAAGCCCTTGTGAAGTGTTATGAGAGCTACATGGCGGCCATCGATGAATATGCGAGGGTCTACGCGAAAGCGGCCGGGATGGAGCCGCCGCGCGCTAGCCCGATGCGCTGGTTCTACGAAGAGGGCAAGAGCCCCGTAGCCTTCGATAAGGCGCGTAAATTTCCGAGCCTGGCGCGTGACCAGTCGAGCAGCGCGCTCGTCGTTTCTGAAACAACGAGTGCCGATCACAAGCTCGCGGCAGGCTTCTTTGCGTTCGGCGTGTTTTGTTTCGAGGATTGGCAGGCTGATTACGCGCTTGATACTGTCGAATTCAGCGTGCCGCGCCGATTCCTGCAGTTGTGCCCTGGCGTGTTCGAGAGGCTGTTTGCGGAGTTCGTCACGGCGCTGCCGACCATCTGGGGGCACGCTGGTTTCGGTGTGAACCTCCCGCCCACTGAACGGGAGCCTAACGAAGCGAGCGAGAATTTTTGGTCGCGGCTGTACGGGCCCGGCATCGACGTTGGGAACCCAATGAGGCACGGGACCATCATTACGCGGGACAGGATCAAGACTGTTGACTGGCTGACGGCGCTCGATGCCGACTTTGTCAGTCGGGTCGGAGGCGCGGACAAACTGATGCTCCCGCCGGACTGGTTCCGCAAGACATTATTCGGTAACGGTGGCCTCATCATCCAAGCCGGCCCGGAGCCGGCCGCCGGTGTGCCATTGGGTAAAGGGGTACCTCCGGGGCGGCCCGCCGCGTATGTGCTGGTAAATCACGCGCTGCGCCCGATCGTGGCCGAGAAGTCCGACATTCTGCAAAGTGGCACGATCAACAGCGACGCCCCATTGCTCAATACCCGCGTGGCAACAGAGGCATGGTTGCAGCGATTCAACGTGCCCGACGATGAGCTCAACGGCTACTGGGCCGAGCTCCACAAGACGCCGAAACTGTCACCGGCATCGTGATATCGCGTTTCGCGTCGGTTCTCGGCCTGCGTTAAGACAGGTCGAGCCCTTCGGGTTCAGGCCTGGGACTCGCGGGTGTGTCCTGGGGATGGACACGGGCATCGGAGGGAACTGGAGAGGGGGCACTGAGATAAAGAAAAAGCCCCGCCTGTTTCCAGTACGGGGCTTTTGGTGCAGCTTTTGGACACACTCAGCGGTCACGTTGTGCCACTTGAGGATGTCTTTCTGGAGGGGATCTTGGCTAAACCCTTGATTCCACTCGATTTATTTGGTGCCCAGGGCCGGAATCGAACCGGCACGCCTTGCGGCGGGGGATTTTGAGTCCCCTGCGTCTACCAATTTCACCACCTGGGCTTATTCGTGGCCGCACATGCGATTGCGCGCGGCGAAAACGCAAATTATCTCCGAAAACGCGGCCCCGGGCAAGCGGCCCGTCGGCCATTCACTGGCTGAGGTAGACGAACGTGCCGTGCTTCACGATCCCCATCACGCTCGCACGCTGGTCGAGCCCGACGTGATCCTTGTCGCTCGTATTGACGACGCCGTTCGGCACGACCAGCTCGTGCGCCCCCTCGAGCTCGCGCCGCAACGCCGTGCGGAACTCGGGCGTGCCCGGCTGCGCGGTCTTCAGCGCGCGGCCGACCGCGTCGACGAGGCGCGGATAGACGCCCGCCGCGTCGCCCGCGAACTGCGTGACGGTGCCGGAGCCGTACTTGGCCTCGTACGCGTCGACGAACGCGAGCGCGGCCTTGCGGGCCGGATGGTCGACCGGCAGCGTGCGGGCGACGACGACCGGCTGCGTCGGGAACAGCGTTCCGTCCACGTCGTGGCCGCCGAGCTTGATGAATTCCGGTGTCGCAATCCCGTGCGTCTGGTAGATCTGGCCCTTGTAGCCGCGCTCGATCAGCGTGCGCTGCGGCAGCACGGCCGGCGTGCCCGAGCCGGCGATCAGGATCGCGTCCGGCTTCGCGGCGATCAGCTTCAGCGCCTGGCCCGTGACGCTCGCGTCGGTGCGGTTGAAGCGCTCGGTCGCGACGACATGGATCTTGCGCAGGTCCGCGAAACGCGTGAACTCGTTGAGCCAGCTGTCGCCGTAGCTGTCCGCGAAGCCGATGAAGCCGACTGTCTTCACGCTGTGGTTCGCCATGTAGCGAGTCATCACGTCGGCCATCGCGCGATCGCTCTGCGCCATCTTGAATGCCCACGTGCGCGCGCCTTCCTGCGGCTCGACGATCGCGCCGGAGCCAACCAGCGTGATCATCGGCGTTTGCGCGGCGGCGACCGCATCGAGCGCCGCGAGCGCGGCCGGCGTGATATTCGGCCCGATCACGACGTCGACATGGTCCTCCGACACCAGCTTGCGGATATTGCGCACCGCGGCGCCCGGGTCGGACGCGTCGTCGAGCAGCGTCACCTGCAGGTTCTGTCCGGCGATGGTCTTCGGCCACATCAGGATCGCATTCTTGCTCGTGATGCCGATCGCGGCGGCCGGGCCGGTCGTCGACAGGTCGATGCCGACCTTCAGGTCCGCGTGCGCGGCGGCGCACGCGAATACGACGGCGGCGCCGACGGCGCGGCGCAGCAGGGCGGAAAGCGTCATGCGGAGTCCTCCGGCGGGCAGAAACGAGCGGCGCAAAAACGGGCGGCGCAAAAACGGGCGCAAAAAGGGGCGCAATTCAAACTCGCGCCCCTGCCTTTATACACGCCCGGTCAAAGCTCGTACGATTCGGATTCGCCCTTGAGGGCCTGCTCGATCAGCTTGCGGTTCAGCGTCGGCGACAGCAGTTCGACGAGCGTATACACATAGCTGCGCAGATAGGCGCCCTGCTTGAGCGCGACGCGCGTGACGTTGCTGCCGAACAGGTGGCCGACCGGAATCAGCCGCAGGTTGCGGTCGCGCTCGGGGTTGAACGCGATGTCGGCCATGATCCCGACCCCGAGGCCGAGCTCGACGTAGGTCTTGATCACGTCGGCGTCGATCGCCTCGAGCACGATGTCCGGCGACAGCCCGCGCAGCGCGAACGCATGATTGATCTTCTTGCGGCCCGCGAACGCATCGTCGTAGGTGATCAGCGGGTATTGCGCGAGATCGTCGAGCGTCGGCGTCTTGCGCTCGAGCAGCGGGTGATCGACGGGCACGACGGCCGCGTGGTGCCACTGGAAGCAGGGCAGCGACACGAGATCCTTGTAGTCGGCAATCGCCTCGGTCGCGATCGCGACGTCGGCCTGGTCGTGGATCACCATCTCGGCGACCTGCGTCGGGCTGCCTTGCAGGATCGACAGGTGCACCTTCGGGTAGCGCTTCTTGAATTCGGCGATCGCGGCCGGCAGCGAGTAGCGCGCCTGCGTGTGGGTCGCCGCGATCGTCAGGTTGCCCTGGTCCTGCGCAGCGTAATCCTTTCCGACCCTTTTCAGGCTTTCGACCTCCTGGAGGATCCGCTCGACCGACGCGAGGATGATCCGACCGGGCTCGGTCAGCGAGCGCACGCGCTTGCCGTGCCGCGTGAAGATTTCCACGCCCAGTTCATCTTCAAGCTCGATGATCGCCTTGGATACGCCCGGTTGCGACGTGTACAGCGCCTTGGCCGCCTCGGTGAGGTTGAAATTCTGCCGGACGGCTTCGCGCACGAAGCGAAATTGGTGCAGGTTCATTTATAACCCTTCCGCATATCAACAGAATTTTTTAGTCGTTTGAAATATAAGGCGAGTTTATTACGATTCACCGGAGTTTTTCAAATATGGATATCTGTTTTCGTCATTAGCAATCCACCGGGCCGCGGATGGCCGGTAGCGGTGATGGCGGAACGGAGATTCTGGCGCGGCGTGGCTAGGACGTCGCGCGGTCACCACGAAAACCCTGGGGTCCCCGAATGTATCAGTACGACCAATACGACCAGACAATCGTCGACGAGCGCGTCGCGCAGTATCGCGACCAGGTGCGCCGTCGCTTGTCGGGCGAGTTGAGCGAAGACGAGTTCCGCCCGCTGCGTCTGCAGAACGGCCTGTACATGCAGCGTCACGCGTACATGCACCGCATCGCGATTCCGTACGGCAACCTGCGCAGCGACCAGCTCCGGATGCTGGCCCGCATCGCACGCGAGCACGACCGCGGCTATGGCCACTTCTCGACCCGCTCGAACATCCAGTTCAACTGGATCCAGCTGGAAGAGACGCCCGAGATCCTCTCGAAGCTCGCGTCGGTGCAGATGCACGCGATCCAGACCTCGGGCAACTGCATCCGCAACATCACGGCCGACCAGTTCGCCGGTGTCGCGCAGGACGAGGAGATCGATCCGCGTCCGTGGTCGGAAATCCTGCGCCAGTGGTCGACGTTCCATCCCGAATTCCTGTGGCTGCCGCGCAAGTTCAAGATCGCCGTGTCGGGTTCGAAGGACGACCGCGCGGCCGTGCAGATCCACGACCTCGGCGTGTACCTGAAGAAGAACGCGCAGGGCGACGTGGTCGCGAGCATTCTCGCGGGCGGCGGCCTCGGCCGTACGCCGATCGTCGGCGCGGTGATCAAGGAAGACCTGCCGTGGCAACACCTGCTCACCTACTGCGAAGCCGTGCTGCGCGTGTACAACCGTTACGGCCGCCGCGACAACCTGTACAAGGCGCGGATCAAGATCCTCGTGAAGGCGCTGTCGCCCGCGAAGTTCGCGCAGCAGGTCGAGGAAGAGTGGCAGCACCTGAAGGACGGCCCGTCGACGCTCACGCAGGCGGAACTCGATCGCGTGTCGCAGTACTTCCAGCCGCCCGCGTACGAGAAGCTGGCCGACACCGACGCGTCGTTCGAACAGCACCTGCTCGAGAACAAGGCGTTCGCGCGCTGGGTCGAGCGTAACGTCGCGCCGCACAAGGTGCCGGGCTATGCGGCCGTCACGCTGTCGCTGAAGGATCATCGCGCGGCGCCGGGCGACGCGACCGACCAGCAGATGGAACAGGTGGCCGACTGGGCCGATGCGTACTCGTTCGGCGAACTGCGCGTGTCGCACGAGCAGAACCTGATCCTCGCGAACGTGAAGAAGCGCGACCTGTTCGCGGTGTGGGAAAAGGCGAAGGCCGCCGGTTTCGCGACGCCGAACATCGGCCTCTTGACCGACATCATCGCGTGCCCGGGCGGCGACTTCTGCTCGCTCGCGAACGCGAAGTCGATCCCGATCGCGCTGGGGATCCAGCAGCGCTTCGACGATCTCGACTACGTGTACGACCTCGGCGACCTGTCGCTGAACATCTCCGGTTGCATGAACTCGTGCGGCCACCACCACGTCGGCAACATCGGCATCCTCGGCGTCGACAAGGACGGCGCCGAGTGGTACCAGGTGTCGCTCGGCGGCGAGCAGGGCACGGGCCAGAACGGCGCGCGCCTCGGCCGCGTGATCGGGCCGTCGTTCTCCGCGCACGAGGTGCCGGACGTGATCGCGAAGCTGATCGATACGTTCGTCGAGTCGCGCATCGACGGCGAGCGCTTCATCGACACGTACGATCGCATCGGCATCGCGCCGTTCAAGGAGCGCGTCTACGCCGCGCGCCAGGCTGTGAACGCGTAACCAACCGGGTAGAAGGAATTAGCAGATGGCTTCGATTATCAAGAACCGCGCAGTGATCGACGACGCATGGCAGGTCGTGCGCGCGGCGGAAGACGGCGCACTGCCCGCGGTCGACGCGTTGCCGGCCGGCAAGGTGCTGGTGCCGTTCGCATTGTGGCAGGCGGAGCGCGCGGCGCTCGTCGCCGCGAAGACGAAGGACGAACTCGGCGTGTGGCTCGCGCCGGACAGCGAACCGGCGGAACTCGCGGCCGACTTCGGCGCGATCTCGCTGATCTCCGTCGATTTCCCGCGCTTCGCGGACGGCCGCGGCTACAGCATCGCGCGCCTGCTGCGCGAGCGCCACGGCTGGACGGGCGAGCTGCGCGCGATCGGCGACGTGCTGCGCGACCAGTTGCTGTACATGTCGCGCTGCGGCTTCGACGCGTTCGCAGTGCGCGCGGACAAGGACATCCACGACGCGCTGAACGCGTTCACGGAATTCACGCAGCGTTATCAGGGTGCGTTCGACCAGCCCGAACCGCTGTTCCGTCGCCGCGAGGCCGCGGCCGACGCCAAGGTGAGCGCATGAGCACCGTGACCGCCACCGCACTGACGCCGGAACTCGCCGCGAAGGTCGAACGGCTCGACGCGCTGCTCGCGCAGATCGGCGCGCGCCATCCGAACGTGAAGTTCGCGAGCAGCCTCGCGGCCGAGGACATGCTGGTCACGCACGCGATCCTGTCGAAGGGCGTGTCGATCGGCATCTTCTCGCTGAACACGGGCCGCCTGCATGCGGAGACGGTCGGCATGATCGACCGTGTGCGCGAGCGTTACGGCTACGAGATCGAGCAGTTCCATCCGCAGCAGGATGCGGTCGACAAGTATGTCGCCGACCACGGCCTGAACGCGTTCTACGAGAGCGTCGAGCTGCGCAAGTCGTGCTGCCACATTCGCAAGGTCGAGCCGCTGAACCGCGCGCTCGCCGACGTCGACGCGTGGGTCACGGGCCAGCGCCGCGAGCAGTCGGTCACGCGTGCGGAGCTGCACGAGGAAGAGCACGACGACGCGCGCGGCATCGCGAAGTACAACCCGCTGGCCGACTGGACGGAAAGCGACGTGTGGGCCTACCTGAACGCATTCGACGTACCGGTCAACCCGCTGCATGCGCGCGGCTACCCGAGCATCGGCTGCGAGCCGTGTACGCGCGCGATCCGTCCCGGCGAGGACAGCCGGGCGGGCCGCTGGTGGTGGGAATCGCGCGATTCGAAGGAGTGCGGACTGCACATCTCGATCACGCCGATTCCCGCGGCGGCCGAGGCCGGCACCGCGCACTGAACGACCGACACAAGACCGAACATGCGCCGCCTGCGGAAGCGGGCGGCACGAACCCAGAAAAGAAGGACTGAAATCATGAGCACGACGCTCGAGCAATCCGCCTTTGCCCCGCCCACCGGCGACGACAGCCGCATGGGCCACCTCGACTGGCTCGAGGCCGAGTCGATCCATATCCTGCGCGAACTCGTGGCCGAGTGCAGCAAGCCGGCGCTGCTGTTCTCGGGCGGCAAGGATTCGGTCGTCGTGCTGCATCTCGCGCTGAAGGCGTTCGGCCTCGGCGCGAATCGCAAGACGTCGCTGCCGTTCCCGCTCGTGCACATCGATACGGGCCACAACTATGAAGAAGTGATCGACTTCCGCGATCGCCGTGCGAAGGAGCTCGGCGCCGAGCTGATCGTCGGCCACGTCGAGGATTCGATCAAGCGCGGCACCGTCGTGCTGCGCCGCGAGACCGATTCGCGCAACGCCGCGCAGGCCGTCACGCTGCTCGAGACGATCGAGCAGCACGGCTACACCGCGTTGATCGGCGGTGCGCGCCGCGACGAGGAGAAGGCGCGCGCGAAGGAGCGCATCTTCTCGTTCCGCGACGAATTCGGCCAGTGGGATCCGAAGGCGCAGCGCCCGGAACTGTGGAGCCTGTTCAACGCGCGCCTGCACAACGGCGAGCACCTGCGCGTGTTCCCGATCTCGAACTGGACCGAGCTCGACGTGTGGCAATACATCGCCCGCGAGAACCTCGAACTGCCGTCGATCTACTATGCGCACCAGCGCGAGATCGTACGCCGCAACGGGCTGCTCGTGCCCGTCACGCCGCTCACACCGATGCGTGAAGGCGAGACGAGCGAGCTCGCGCAAGTGCGCTTCCGCACGGTTGGCGACATCAGCTGCACGTGCCCGGTCGAGAGCGACGCGGACGACGTCGAGAAGATCATCGCCGAGACGGCGGTGACCGAGATCACTGAACGCGGCGCGACCCGGATGGACGATCAGGCGTCCGAAGCCGCGATGGAACAGCGCAAGAAGCAAGGTTATTTCTGAAGCACACGAGGACATTCACATCATGAGCATCATCGAGAACAACGAAGACCTCGGCGTGCTGCGCTTCATCACCGCGGGCAGCGTCGACGACGGCAAGAGCACGCTGATCGGCCGCCTGCTGTATGACAGCAAGGCCGTGCTGTCCGACCAGCTGTCCGCGCTGTCGCGCGCGAAGAACAAGCGCACGGTCGGCGACGAGCTCGACCTCGCGCTGCTGACCGACGGCCTCGAAGCCGAGCGCGAGCAGGGCATCACGATCGACGTCGCGTACCGTTACTTCGCGACGGCCAAGCGCAAGTTCATCATCGCCGACACGCCGGGCCACGAGCAGTACACGCGCAATATGGTGACGGGCGCGTCGACCGCGCAGGCGGCGATCATCCTGGTCGACGCGACGCGCGTGACGGTCGAGAACGGCGTCGCGGAACTGCTGCCGCAGACCAAGCGCCACAGCGCGATCGTCAAGCTGCTCGCGCTGCAGCACGTGATCGTCGCGATCAACAAGATGGACCTCGTCGACTACAGCGAAGCGCGCTTCAACGAGATCCGCGACGCGTACGTCGTGCTCGCGAAGCAGCTCGGCATCACCGACGTGCGCTTCGTGCCGGTGTCGGCGCTCAAGGGCGACAACATCGTCGGCGCGAGCGAGCGCATGCCGTGGTATGCGGGCGAACCGCTGCTCGACGTGCTCGAGACGCTGCCCGTCGAGACGCAGGCGCATGACGCGCTGCGCTTCCCGGTGCAGTGGGTCGCGCGCCAGGACGGCAGCTCGGCCGACGACTTTCGTGGCTACATGGGCCGCATCGAAGCGGGCGAGGTGAAGGTCGGCGACGAGATCGTCGTGCTGCCGTCGAACCGCACCGCGACGGTTGCCGAGATCATCGCGCCGGTGCCGGGCGGCACCGCGGCTGTCGAGCATGCGTTCGCGGGCCAGACGGTGACGATCCGCCTCACGGAGGACGTCGACGTGTCGCGCGGCGACATGTTCGTCGCGACGGGTGAAACGGTCGCGCCGGCGAAGAAGCTCGAGGCCGATCTGTGCTGGTTCGACGAGACGCCGCTGTCGCCGCAGCGCAAGTACCTGCTGAAGCAGACCACGAGCACGGTGTTCGCGAAGATCGGCGCGGTCAAGCAGGTGCTCGACGTGCACACGCTGTCGCACGCGACCGACCGCCACGAGCTGAAGATGAACGACATCGGCCGCGTCGCGCTGACGCTGCAAAAGCCGATTGTCTGCGACACGTACGATGCGCATCCGGGCACGGGCGCGTTCGTGCTGATCGACGAGGCGACGCATCATACGGTCGCCGCGGGCATGATCCGGGCGTTCTCGGCGTAATCGGAGCAATCGGCATAACGGGCGTAATCGGCAAACCCCGCCGCGCCGCTTCGGGCGGCGCGGACCGATGCCGGCGCTTGCAGGGAAGTGATCAATATGGGCAAGGTGTATCTGATCGGAGCAGGGCCGGGCGCGGCGGACCTCATCACGGTGCGCGGTGCGCGGCTGCTCGCCGAGGCCGACGTCGTGCTGCACGACGCGCTCGTCGAGCCGGCGATGCTCGACTACGCGCCGAACGCGCGCAGGATCGCGGTCGGCAAGCGCTGCGGGCAGCGCTCGACCGCGCAGCAGTTCATCAACAAGCAGATCGTCGATGCGGCGCGCGAGCATGCGCGCGTCGTGCGGCTGAAGGGCGGCGATCCGATGCTGTTCGGCCGCGCGGACGAGGAAATGCGCGCGCTCGAGGCGGCCGGCATCGACTACGAGATCGTGCCGGGCATCACCGCGGCGCTGGCCGGCGCGGCGACGCTGAAGCGTTCGCTGACGCTGCGTGGCGTCGCGCGCAGCGTCGCATTCGCGACGCATAGCCGCGCGCCGGGCAGCGACGAGATCCGCGAAGCGGCGCGCGCCGATTCGATCGTCTACTACATGGGCCGCGACAGTGCGCCCGGCATTGCGCAGCAGTTGATCGACGCGGGCCGCGCGCCGTTGACGCCGGTCGCGATCGTCGAGGCGTGCAGTACCGCGCGCGAACGCACGCTGACACTGACGCTCGCCGCGATGGCGGCAGGCGACGCGCAGGCGTGGCTCGATCCGGCGGAACCGAGCCTGCTGATGATCGGCGATGCGTTCGCGGAGCGTGCGCCGCACGCGAAGGCGGCCGCGCACGCGTTGCGCGATGCGGCCTGAGCGGCAGAGAACGCGATCCCGAAACGAAAAGCGCTGGCATCTGCCAGCGCTTTGCTTTTGTGCGGACCGAATGCGCGTCGGCGCCTAAGCGTCGTCGCCGGCCTGATCGAGACAGTAGCGCGCGATCGCATCGAGCACGCCGTCGTCCTCGCCGACCGCGGTCGCACAGCGGATCTCGACGCCCGGATGCGCGGCGCGACACGCGTCGACGAGCTGCGGCAGGTCGCGCCGGATATGGCCACCCTGGCCGAAAAACACCGGCACCACGGTGATGCGTGTGCATCCGGCCGCCACCTGCGTGGCGATCGCGGTGTCGAGCGACGGCGTCATCAGCTCGAGGAACGCGAGCGAAACCAACGAGGCGGGCGAAGCAGGCGAGGCGGGCGAAGCGGACGAAGCAGCCGCATCGGCGCCGCGTGCCGCCCGCAGCCGCGCCGCGAGCCGCTCGAACGGCTCCGCCCAGCGCGGATCGCGGGCGCCGTGCCCGAACAGGACGATACCGTGCGAACTCATGCGGCCCTCCATCGCGTGCCGGCGCTCAGTGCCGGTCGACCCATTTGAGCGCGAACAGGCCGAGCCCCAGGTAAATCAGGCCGGGGGTCGCCGCCGTCAGCGGCGCGGGCCACGTGTTCAGCGTGCCGATATGCGAGAACAGCGTATTGAGGAGCTGGAAGCTCATGCCGAGCATGATGCCGCCGAACACCTTCACGCCGACCACGCCCGCGCGCGTGTGCAGATACGCGAACGGCAGCGACAGCACCAGCATCACGAACACCGCGAACGGATACAGCAGCTTGCGCCACAGCGCGATGTCGTAGCGCTGCGTGTCCTGCTGGTTTTCCTTCAGGTGCTGGATGTAGCGGAACAGGTTGATGATCGACATCCGGTCCGGCGACACGAGCAGCACGGACAGGATCTGCGGCGTCAGGTCCGAGCGCAGCCGGTATTCCGGCAGCATGACCTGCTGCGACCGGTAGACGGGGTTCAGCGCGTCGGCCGGCTGGCCGCCGATCGGCTTGATCGGCGTGAGCTCGGTCTCGGTCACGCCGGTGAGCAGCCAGTGGCCGGGCGGCTCGTAGCGCCCCGTCTGCGCGATCCGCACGTTCTGCAGCTCGAACTTCGAATCGAATTCGTAGATCCGCACGTTGCTGATCGTCGAATCCGGCGCGAGGCTGCCGACGTTCACGAAGCGCGTGACCTGCTCGCCGTTGTCGCGGGCCGTGAGCGTGTCCTTCACCCACACGCCGGACTGGAAGTTCGACGACACCGACGCGCCGAGCGCCTGCAGCCGCACGCGTTCGGACAGCTGGTCGGCATACGGGCCGACGAACTCGCCGATCAGGTAGGTGATGATCACGAGCGGAATGCCGATCTTCAGCAGCGAGCGCAGCGCCTGGTTGGTCGCGAGGCCCGACACGCGGAAGATCGTGAATTCCGAGTTCGCGGCCATCTGCGCGAACACGTAGATCGCGCTGATCAGCGCGGCCACCGGGATGATCTCGTAGAAGCGCGACGGCGTCTGCAGCGCGACGCGCAGCACCGCGTAGCCGAACTTGTAGTTGCCGTGCCCGACCGAGTTCAGTTCGCTGATCAGGTCGAAGAAGAAGAACAGGCCCGAGAACGCGAACAGGATGAAGACGAACGTGACGTAGATCTGTCGCGCGAAGTACTTTTCATAGAGCCGCATCGATCATGCTCCCGTCGAGCGGCTGAACAGCGCGCGTGTGAACAGCGGCCGGTTGCGCACCCGCAGCCAGAAGATGACCGCGACGATCGCCGCGACGACCAGGTGCAGGCCGACGAGCCCGACGCCGAACGACATCTTGCCCTGCTCGATCTGCGCCTGCACGACGTTCAGCAGGTTCGAGTAGGTCAGGTAGATCAGCACGGCCATCACGAGGTTGATCGTGCGGCTGCGGCGCGGGTTCTGGTACGCGAGCGGGATGCCGAGCACCATCAGGTTGAGCGCGATCAGCGGCAGCCCCGCGCGCCACGCGAACTCGGCGAGGTTGTCGCGAGTAGGGTTGCGCAGCAGGTCGGGGGTCGGCGTGCTGTTGGTGGTCGGCACGTTGACGACCGGCTTGCTCGTGATCTTCACGCCGTAGCGCTCGAACTCCATGATCTTGAAGTTCGGCTGGCCGGGCGTGCCGTCGTAGCGGCGGCCGTCCTCGAGCACGACGAAGCGGTCGCCGTCCTTCGAGGTTTCCGTGTGGCCCGTCTGCGACACGACGACGTTGACCTTGCCGTTCTCGGTCGACGTGACGAACACGTTCTGCACCTTCGACTGGTCCGGCGTCATCTTCTCGATGAAGAACACGCGATGGTTCGTGGCCGATTCGCGGAACTGGCCGGGCGCGAGCAGCGAGATCTCGTCGCGCTGCTGGAAGCGCGCCTTGATCAGCTTGCTCTGCTGGTTCGACCACGGCCAGCCGACGAACGCGAAGAACGCGATCAGCAGCACGATCGGCGTCGCGAACACGCCGATCGGCTTGATCAGGCGCGTGAGGCTCACGCCGGACGCGAGCCAGACCACCATTTCGGAGTCCCGGTACCACCGGGTCAGCACGAACAGGATCGACACGAACAGCGTGACGACGAGCATCACCGCGAGGTAGCCGATCACGGTCAGGCCGATCAGCACGAGCACGTCCCGCGGATCGATTTCGCCGGACGCGGCGTAGCCGACGATGCGGATCATCATCGTCGTGAGCATGATCGTGAGCAGCACCATGAACACGGCGCCAGCCGTATACGCAAGCTCGCGCTGGAGGGAGCGTTCGAAGATCATTCTTGATGAGAAGAGGGCAGGGCGCTGCGCACGCGTGGAGGGGCGCTCGCGCCGCCACGGGAAAAATAGCGGATAATTGCGGCTTTCATCCTTAGCCCAGATTTTATCCGAGGACAAGCGCGATGGACTTTAGCATAAAAGGCTGTGATTGGAGCAAAGGCGAGTCGAAGGGGTTCCTGACCGGGAAATCCGACTGCATCGTGCTCGGCATCTTCGAGGCGCAGACGCTGTCGGGCGCCGCGCTCGACATCGACACGGCGACCAAGGGCCTGATCTCGCGCATCGTGAAGGCCGGCGACATGGACGGCAAGCGCGGCAAGACGCTGTTCCTGCACGAAGTGCAGGGTATCGGCGCATCGCGCGTGCTGCTCGTCGGCCTCGGCAAGCAGGACGCTTTCAACCAGAAAGCCTACACCGATGCAGTCACGGCCGCTTGGCGCGCGCTGCTCGCGACCCGGGTCGTCCAGGTCACCTTCACGCTGGCCCAGCTTCCGGTCGACGAGCGCAGCTCCGACTGGGGCGTGCGCACGGCGATTCTTGCACTGCGCAACGAAACCTACCGCTTCGTGCAGCTCAAGAGCAAGCCGGAACCGGTGTCGCATGCGCTGAAGCGCATCGTGTTCAGCGTCGACCCGGCCGACGAGAAGACCGCGAAGGTCGCGGTCAAGCAGGCCGTCGCGCTCGCGAACGGGATGGATCTGACCCGCGATCTCGGCAACCTGCCGGGTAACGTCTGCACGCCGACTTACCTCGCGAACACCGCGAAGCAGATCGCGAAGGATTGGGGCCTGAAGGCCGAGGTGCTCGGCCTGAAGCAGATCCAGGCGCTGAAGATGGGTTCGTTCCTGTCGGTCGCGCGCGCATCGGTCGAGCCGCCGCAGTTCATCGTGCTGCATTACCAGGGCGCCGCCGCGAAGGCCGCGCCGGTCGTGCTGGTCGGCAAGGGCATCACGTTCGACACCGGCGGCATCTCGCTGAAGCCGGGCGAGGGCATGGACGAGATGAAGTACGACATGTGCGGCGCGGGCTCGGTGCTCGGCACGATCCGCGCGGTCGCCGAAATGGGCCTGAAGATCAACGTCGTCGCGATCGTCCCGACCTGCGAGAACATGCCGGGCGGCAACGCGACGAAGCCGGGCGACATCGTCACCAGCATGAAGGGCCTGACGATCGAGGTGCTGAACACGGACGCCGAGGGCCGCCTGATCCTGTGCGACGCGCTGACCTACGCGGAGCGCTTCAAGCCGGCCGCGGTGATCGACGTCGCGACGCTGACGGGCGCATGCATCATCGCGCTCGGCAACCACAACAGCGGCCTGTTCTCGAAGGACGATGCGCTCGCGGGCGAGCTGCTCGACGCGTCGCGCGAGGCGAACGACCCGGCATGGCGCCTGCCGCTCGACGACGAGTACCAGGACCAGCTGAAGTCGAACTTCGCGGACATCGCGAACATCGGCGGGCGTCCGGCCGGCAGCGTGACGGCCGCATGCTTCCTGTCGCGCTTCACCGACAGCTACCCGTGGGCGCACCTCGACATCGCGGGCACCGCATGGAAGAGCGGCGCGGCGAAGGGCGCGACCGGCCGTCCGGTGCCGCTGCTCGCGCAGTTCCTGATCGATCGCGCCGGCCAGTGATGGCGGTGCGTGACACGTTGCGGGCGAGCGGGCAATGACGCGGATCGATTTCCACACGAACGTCGGCGACTCGCTCGCCTACGCGTGCCGGCTGCTGCGCAAGGCCTACCAGGCCGGGCAGCCGGTCGTCGTGCTCGCGGAGCCCGTGCGCCTGCGCGCGCTCGACGAGCGGCTCTGGACGTTCTCGCCGCTCGATTTCATTCCGCATTGCGGGGTCGACAGCGCGCATGCGGCCGATACGCCGATCCTGCTCGCGGCCGACCTCGACAACACGCCGCATCACCAGATACTGTTGAATCTCGGTGCGGCGGTGCCGGTGCAATTTGCACGCTTCGAGCGGCTGCTCGAGGTGGTCGGCAACGAGCCGGCCGAACTGAGCGCGGGGCGCGAGCGCTACCGCTTCTATCGCGATCGCGGCTACGCGCTGAACAACTACAAGCAGGGTAGCTAGCCGAACCCGTCGACGGAGTATCCACGTGGGGCAAGCCGATTCATCCTCGATCCCGACGCTGACCGACGTGCTGGTGCCGGGCAAACCGGCGCCGGCGCAGCAGTCCGCGGTCGATGCGCCGCATGACGACGCAGCGATTCCGCTGCTGACCGATGTGGTCGCGCCGGGCAAGCCGGCGCCCGCAGCGGTGGCGGAGCCCGGCGTGTCGCCGGTTGCGGCTGCGGTGCCCGCGGCGGCAGAGCCCGGCGCGGCGCCTGTCACGGCTGCGGTGCCTGAAGAAGTCGAAGCCGACCCCGATACAGTGATCGTCGAGCCGGTGCCGACGCCGCATGTGCCGGCGGTCGAGTGGCCGCCTCTCGCGGCTGTTGCCGATGCGCAGGCGCCGGCTGTATCGGCTGCATCGGCCGCACTGACGGCAGAAGACGCGCAGCACATCGCCGAGCGGCTGCGCGACCGGTTGACGAATTACCTGACCGGGGAAGGGCGCGAAGCAATCGAGGCGCGTTGCCGCGACGCGCTGCACGACCACACCGCGTGGCTCGTCAGCCAGATCACGCGTGAAGTGGCGCTCGCGCTCGAAACCGAAGTGATGGAGTGGGTGCGCGACGCGGTCGACACGGAGATCGCGCGCCGCAGCGCAGGCCATCCGGGCTGAACCGGAGCGCCGCTCCAGCCAGACTTACTTCAGCGACAGCACCCAGTGGGCGAGCGCGTGCGCCTCGGCGCCCGTCAGTTGCGTGTTCGCGGGCATCGGCACGTTGCCCCAAACGCCAACGCTGCCTTTCACGATCGTCTGCGCGAGGTAATCGCCGGCGTCGCCGCGGGTGGCGTACTTGTCGGCGATGTCGTGGAACGACGGACCCATCAACGGCTTGCTCACCGCATGGCAGGCCATGCAGTTCTTGCGTTGCGCGAGCGTCAGGCCATCGGTCTGCTCGGCGTGCGCGGCCGCGCTGCCGACCATCAGGGTCAGGATCGTTGCGCGCAATATCGTCTGTTTCATGCAATTCTCCGCCGGCGGCACCGCCGGCTTGACGTCTGCGCATTATAAAAGCAAAGGGAGCGCACGTTTTTGCGCTCCCTTGGCATCAGACCGGATCAGGGCCGCATCACAGCCGCGCGTGGCCTTAACCGGTGACGGCGCCCTGGTTAGCCGGACGCGCGAGCGCCGCGAACTTCGCGAGCACGCCGCGCGTGTAGCGCGGCGCCGGCTGCTGCCACGCGGCGCGACGGCGCGCCAGTTCGGCGTCGTCGACATCCAGCTGCAGCAGCAGCCGGTGCGCGTCGATCGTGATCGAGTCGCCTTCGTGCACGAGCGCGATCGTGCCGCCGACGAACGCCTCCGGCGCGACGTGGCCGACCACCATGCCCCAGGTGCCGCCCGAGAAGCGGCCGTCGGTGATGAAGCCGACCGACTCGCCGAGCCCCTTGCCGATGATCGCCGACGTTGGCGCGAGCATTTCCGGCATCCCCGGGCCGCCCTGCGGGCCGAGATAGCGCAGCACGAGGATGTCGCCCGCGTGGATCCGGTCGCCGAGGATCGCTTCCATCGCGCTCTGCTCGTCGTCGAACACGCGCGCGGGGCCGGTGATCACCGGGTTCTTCAGCCCCGTGATCTTCGCGACCGCGCCGTCTTCCGCGAGGTTGCCCTTCAGGATCGCGAGGTGGCCTTGCCTGTACAGCGCCTGGTCGATCGGGTAGATCACTTTCTGGTCCGCGCGCGGCGTGCTCTGCACGTCCTTCAGCTCGTCGGCGAGCGTGCGGCCCGTGATCGTGATGCAGTCGCCGTGCAGCAGGCCCGCGTCGAGCAGGATCTTCAGCACCTGCGGAATGCCGCCCGCCTGGTGCAGGTCGGTCGCGACATACTGGCCGGACGGCTTCAGGTCGCAGATCACCGGCACGCGCTGGCGGATCCGCTCGAAGTCGTCGATCGTCCAGTCGACTTCGGCCGCGTGCGCGATCGCGAGGTAATGCAGCACCGCGTTGGTCGAGCCGCCCGTCGCCATGATCAGCGACACCGCGTTTTCGATCGATTGCTTCGTGATGATGTCGCGCGGCTTCAGGTCACGCTTCACCGCTTCGACCAGCACGCGTGCCGATTCGGCCGCGGAGTCGACCTTTTCCTGGTCCGGGTTCGCCATCGTCGACGAATACAGCAGCGACATGCCGAGCGCCTCGAACGACGAGCTCATCGTGTTCGCGGTGTACATGCCGCCGCACGAGCCGGTCGTCGGGCAGGCGTTCTGCTCGACCCCTTCGAAATCCTCCTGCGACATCCGGCCCGCGGTGAACTCGCCGACCGCCTCGAACGACGACACGATCGTCAGGTCGCGGCCCTTCCAGTGGCCGGGGCGGATCGTGCCGCCGTACACGTAGATGCCCGGCACGTTCAGGCGGGCGAGTGCGATCATGCCGCCCGGCATGTTCTTGTCGCAGCCGCCGACGACGACCACGCCGTCCATCCACTGGCCCTGCACGCAGGTCTCGATGCAGTCGGCAATCACTTCGCGCGACACGAGCGAGTACTTCATTCCCTCGGTGCCCATCGACATGCCGTCCGAAATGGTCGGCGTGCCGAAGATCTGCGGGTTCGCGTCGGCGGCCTTCACGGCCGCGACCGCCGCATCCGACAGGCGCTGCAGGCCCGCGTTGCACGGCGTGATCGTCGAATGGCCGTTGGCGATGCCGATCATCGGCTTGTCGAAATCGTCCTTCCGGTAGCCGAGCGCGTAATACATCGAGCGGTTCGGCGAACGGGCCACGCCTTGCGTGACGTTCTTCGAGCGGCGGTTGTATGACATGGGGACTCCATCCTGGTGGGGGTGATGGCGGCGGGTGCGTCCGCAGGCGGCGCATCGGCTCGGGTAAGGCAAGAATGCAATGTCCGTTTGAGCGTGTCCAATATATTATTCATCGCCTATTAGGTCGTTTCTCATATGACTGATGCCTGACCTGACCCCCGATCTGCGCCAGTGGCGCTATTTCCTGACCGTCGCCGAGGAGCGCCATTTCGGCCGCGCGGCGACGCGCCTGCTGATCACGCAGCCGCCGCTGTCGCAGGCGATCCGCGCGCTCGAGGAGCAGCTCGGCGTCGCGCTGTTCGTCCGCACCAAGCGCTCGGTTGCGCTGACGGCGGTCGGCGCGGCGCTGCTGCCGGACGTGCGCAAGCTGCTCGAAGCGGCCGATGCGCTGCCGCCCCGTGCGCAGAGCCTCGCGCGCGGCGAGACCGGCTCGCTCGCGCTCGCGTTCGTGTCGACCGCCGATTACGGCTTGCTGCCGTCGTTGCTGCGCGCGTTCGGCGCGCGCTATCCGCAGGTGCGGCTGCAGCTC